>JBBDXV010000038.1:0-5811 GCA_040902165.1 Pseudohongiellaceae bacterium | reverse complement strand
GATCGTCTCCGACTCAGTCATATACTTCATGACCTGTCTGCAGTGGCTTTGCTAGAATCCGGCCTGCTTCCCAAAAATGAAAAGAATGGAGGGATCCTGATGATCAGGTTTAATGCGTTGAATGTCGCCGCTGTGCTGTTTGCATCATTGCTTGTGCTGACGCCACTCCAGGCTGATGCTGCCGATGCCTTCACTATTCCGCGTACTGCCGACGGCAACGCGGATTTCAGCGGAATCTGGCAGGCCATGGGTACGGCGCACTACAATATAGAACCGCACGCCGCTGATTTTCCGCCAATACCGGTACTGGGTGCTGTCGGAGCCATTCCTGCAGGACTTGGCATTGTCGTCGGTGGTGAGATTCCCTATTCCGCTGAAGCAAGGGCCAAACAACTCGAAAACCAGGCCAATTGGCTTGCCAATGATCCCTTGGTCAAATGCTATATGCCCGGTGTGCCGCGGGCCAATTATTTGCCTTTTCCGTTCCAGATAGTCCAGTCGCCTGAACACATCATCATGGCCTATGAGTTTGCCAGTGCCAGCCGGATCGTTTATATGGATCGGCCCGACTTCGAGGCGCCGGTATACAGCTGGATGGGCCATTCGCGCGGACACTTTGAAGGTGACACCCTGGTCATGCGTGTGACTGACCAAATGCCGGATACCTGGTTTGATCACGCCGGAAATCATCACAGTGATGCGCTGGTAGTAACCGAGCGGTATTCACATATCGGACCGGATACATTGATGTACGAAGCGATTTTGCAGGATCCCAATACCTATACCGAACCATGGACCATCAGATTCCCGTTGTACCGGCGACTCGATGAAAATATGCAATTGCTGGAATTCAAGTGTGTGGAGTTTGCCGAAGAATTGATCTACGGACATCTGCGCAGGCAAGCGGCCGATCAGTAACGGACCGACCAACGACAGACATGCAAAGGTTATTTTATGGAACTGCCGGGTGAGCTGAATTCAATTACCTGGGGATTGATGGCTTTCATCGGGCTGCTTACGCTGTATTTCCATGGTCCCAGTTATTCCGCGCAAACCGTGCGCAACGCGCCGTCGATTCTCACCAGTATCGGAATTTTCGGCACTTTTCTGGGTATCGCCCTGGGATTGATGCAATTCAACAGTAATGATATTGAGGCCAGTGTACCGGCCATGATCGACGGTCTGGGTGTGGCCGTCTGGTCATCAATAGCGGGGATTCTTGGTGCATTGAGCATCAAACTGCGCGACTCCATCGATGCCATTCGGCATGCTGCCAACAAAGACGCGACGCCGATTACCGTGGCACACCTGCACCATAGCATGATGGAGATGAGCAGGCATATCAGTGCATTGCGGGAGGAAAGCACAGCCGGCCTGACCGAATTGCTCCAGTCAAATCGTGACTACCAGGACAGAGTCGTGCAGGCCAACATCGATGCCCTGATAAAGGCCATGTCGGCGGTGATGTCGGACTTCAATCGTCAGATTGAAGTTCAATACGGTGAAAACTTCGTCGAATTCAATGAATCCATAGGCAGGTTGCTGGCTTGGCAGCAGTCTTATTCCGGCCAGCTCGAAGATATGCTCAAGGCACAGCATGCGAGTATTGATGTGATGAGCCATGCGAGTAAATCCTATGACCAGATGATTGTATATTCCCGTGAGTTCAATCAGGTTGCCGGTTCCCTATCCGAATTGCTGAAAGGCCTGGAACAGCAGACCCGCAACCTTGAAGGTTATCTGTCAGGATTGTCGGGTCTGGTAGGGCAGGCTTCCGAAGGGTTGCCGGCGCTCGGAGAGTACGTCACCCAGTTAACCGTAAAACTCAGTGACAGCATCCAACAGAACAACGACAGTTTGACAGCGGTACTGAGTCAGGCGGCGCGAGACATTTCGGCTACGGTTGAGCACGTAACCATTAGTCTTGCAGACTCGGTCAACGAAGCGCATGGCGGTCTGGCACAACGTGTTGAAACATTGACCGCCAGATCCGGCATGCAATTGCAGCAACTGGATGAAGCGATGGAAAAAGAGCTGACTTCTGCGCTGCAGACCTTCGGCTACCAGCTTACAGCCTTGTCGGAAAAGTTCGTCAATGATTACACTCCGCTTACTGACCGACTGCGGGATGTGCTGGCGATGGTAGAAAAATCTACGGCTGCAGGCGCGCTGAAATGATCAGTGCTGATCTGGAGCTGGAGCAGGACAGAAGCCGGGATTCGCAGGACACTGAGGAACACTGGATAGCAGTCAGTGACCTGATGAGCGGCCTGATGATGGTATTCCTGCTGATCGCCATCATGTACCTGGTGATACTGGATCGGAAGAATCAGGAGATTCAGGAAGTCGCCATACTCTATGAGGATTTGCGCGAAGCATTGTATGAGGATCTGTCAGCCGAATTCAGTGCCGATATGGCGCGTTGGGGATCAGAATTGAGTCCGGATCTGCAATTCCGGTTCACCAATATCGACCTGCTGTTCGAAGAAGGACAGTCGGATCTTAAACTGCAGTTCGCTTCTATCCTGGAGGATTTTTTCCCCCGTTACCTGCGCATTCTCGGTTCTGAAAAATACCGCGAAGACATCAGTGAAATCCGCATAGAGGGTCATACTTCCAGCTCCTGGAATGATGCGCGCAACAGTGACGAGGCGTATCTGCGCAATATGGAGCTGTCGCAGGAACGCACGCGCAGTACGCTGGGTTATCTTCTCGAATTGCCGGCCGTGGCTGATGAAAAAACCTGGTTGCGGGATCATCTTACTGCCAACGGGCTGTCGTCTTCAAAATTGATATTCACTGAGGATGGCGTGGAGGATCCTGAGCGTTCCCGTCGTGTGGAGTTTATCGTCAGGACCGATGCGGAGGCACGCATGGCGACTATTCTAAAAGATCTTCGCTGAGGACTTTTTTACCAGACCATGAAATTGCCTGACTTTACCGGCTTCGCGCCGTTCAACAGATTGAGAGAAAGGATCGGCACCGACCAGCTTGGTTATTTCGAGTTGTTTGATCCGTCGATTCACCTGACCGGAGCCGAACGGTCAGAACTGCAGCGATCCGGAATAATGAGCCGGCTGGAATGCCTTAAAGTACTCCCCGATAAAACGCTCGCCATCAAGAATTCTCGAGTGCTGTTATATTACCCTGATGATGGCTGGTACAGGCTTCATCGAGAGTACCCTACTTACCATGTTGCCTGGTGTTCAAGCCTTGAGGCCGCTCACAATGAGATACCGCAAAGGGAGTATCTTGTAACGACCAGGATTGCCGAGGAATACGACCTGGTAAAAATCAAGGCGGGGGGAGAAGTCAGTCTGACAAGCCATGGTTTCGTAGTGTGTAAACAATGTCTGCATACCTTGCGTTATCGGGACTATGATGAGTTCCGCAACCGGCGTCGTGCATACAGTCAACGTGTGCTTGCGGATTTCAACCTGCAGGATTTCTATCGCTTCTATCGACAATATCCACTGAGTTTCAGGGCGGCAAGGAAAGATATAGAGGATTGATATCCAAACTTTTCCAGCACCTTTTTCGCTATTTCAAATTCAGCGTCATCATGATGTCGGCGATAGCTGCGCCTTCCACGCGGAAGCGGTCTTCGATGGTAATGAGTTCCTTGAATCCCAGTTTGCGGTATAGCGAAACGGCATTGTGATTATGTGCAAATACGCCCAGATCTATCCAGGCGATGGATGGTGACTGCTGCGCGAAATCGATAGCCACTGTCATCAATCGCAATCCCAGTCCCTGTCCGCGCCAGGCTCTTTCTATCCCGATACCCAGTTCGCAACGATGCAAGGCACTGCGCAATGGACTGCCTTTGAGATTTACATGCCCGATTATGCGTTGTTGTAATTCATCGACGGCGATCCAATAGCGTTGCCATCCTGGCTCAGTCAATTGCTGCGCCAGTTTGTCGAGATTTGGTCCCCTTGGTCCATTGCTGTCTCCCGGTTCAAACGGCATGAAATGATAGTCACCCCGACCAGACTCCTCACGATGTCGGGCAAAATGCGCCAGATAAAACGCTACGTCTGCATCTTTCAGGGGACGAATGGAGCAGGCACTGGCAGCATTTTCCCTGGTCATACTGTTTTCAATATCCTGTGCCGGGTTCGAGTAGCTTTCGCCTATACCGGTCGGCGTTTTGCACCGCTGGTGGATTTGATGATGATTGCATTGCGATACGTATTATCCTTGCACTGCATCTTGCCCTGGGTCACGGCCAGCTTTAACAGTTGCGCAATACCAAGCCGGTTCAAGTCTGAAGTCTTGCTTATACGAATATGCCGAATCAGCAATCCGTCTCCCATGAGCAGTTTATGCGGGTCCGCCAGATTGGCGCCCTGGTTGAAGCCAAGATTGACATAGCCGTTATAGGCAGCCACATGGCAAAAGGCGTCGTTCAGTCTGTCTGAATAGCTGAAAGCACAACTGACGGCATTATAGGCATCGTAAATTAATTCATTGACGTTGGGCGCAGCGTCGCGCACTGCCTGTCTGGATTGCAAAAACAGATTGGAGACCTCAGAACCATAGGGCCGAAGGAAGGCCAGCAATTCCGGAGCGACAGATGAGAATTTGCTTTCAGCCACGATGAAATGCTCTTTATACTGATGGGGTTGATGCGGACAGCGTAGTTCCGGTCAGCGCAGCTTAACGCATTACGCCATGTTAATTCGACAACTGTCTCATAGTATATTTTTTCTGCCGGTAGAATCTGATGAACCTCCAATTGTCCACTTCCATCGCCAATACCCTGAACCAGGATTGCTTTTGCATCACGCTGGACCGGGACCGCCTGCATGCGGCTCTTTTGACTGACTCTGAAGAACCATTGACGGAAGAACTGTTGCGTCAGCGACCCAATATGTTTTCGAATATTCCGATGTTTGTTTCAACCACGCTGTTTCAACAGATGCATGCAACGGTGCTCGCTGTCGAAGCGGCTGCACGTCTGCCTGAATATCGGGAACGGGTTTTAAGCTGGGCGCCTGAAATTGCCAGACCGGATTTTGGTCCGCAGGGCGTGTTCATGGGATACGATTTTCATCTGTCTACGGACGGTCCGCGTCTGATTGAAATCAATACCAATGCCGGTGGAGCATTCCTGAATGCCAGGCTGGCAGAAGCTCAGCGTGCCTGTTGTGTCGAGACCGAAGACTTCTTCAAGCGTTTTGGTGCCGGCTCTCATTACGATGACCTGTACTGGGCTATGTTCATCGATGAATGGCATGCCCAAGGTCATGCAGGCATACCGCAAACCATAGCAATCGTCGATGATGATCCGGAGGCTCAGTATCTTTTCCCCGAATTCGGCCTGGCGCGCAATCTCTTTTCGTCACGCGGGGTAAAAGCGCTTATCGTCGACGCGAAACAGCTACAGCATGATTCGCGTGGACTGACGGCGCACGGGGAAAAGATTTCGATGGTATACAATCGTCTGGTTGATTTTGATTTGAGTGAACCAGTACACGAACCACTCCGTCGCAGCTATCTTGAACAGTCGGCAGTGATCACTCCCAACCCGCATCTGCACGCAATGTTGGCAGACAAACGCAATCTCGCCGTACTTTCAGATGTGGATACCCTGGTTGGCTGGGGATTGCCGCCACAACACACGACAGCCATTGGCAACATCTTGCGTACCCGGGTGGTGACTGCGGATCAGGCTGAAGAATTCTGGGCACAACGGAAAAAATTGTTCTTTAAACCGATGGCAGGTTATGGCAGCAAGGCAGTGTATCGGGGTGACAAATTAACCCGCGGTGTCTGGAATGAAATTCTCAAGGGTGGCTATGTAGC
>JBBDXV010000037.1:6301-9008 GCA_040902165.1 Pseudohongiellaceae bacterium | reverse complement strand
TCCACAGTCTCAAGAGACTGCATAACAATTCTTTTGATATCTTTGTCCGATAGATCAGTTCGATAGGTGAGCGGCAACTCAATGTTTTCGTATACGGTGAGATCGCTGATGAGATTGAAAGACTGAAACACGAAACCGATTTCCTTGTTCCGCAGTCGCGCCCGCTCATCCCGATCAATACCTGACACATCGTGGCCGGACAGGAAATATTCACCGGAACTTGCTACGTCCAGCAACCCGATAATCGACAACAGCGTGGACTTGCCACAACCGGAAGCACCCGCTATAGAAACGAATTCTCCTTTGTTGATATGCAAATTAATATTTTGCAAGGCGTGTGTCTCAAGGGTTTCGATGGAATACACCTTGCTGATTGCCTTTAGTTGAATCAGGCTGGTTTCGGTCATTACTGCCCACCTATCTGATATAGATTCTTTCGTGAGTGTTAAATGCGCTGGGGTCGGAGACAATGATGCGATCTCCTGCTGCCAACCCTTCGAGTATTTCTATGTAATTGGTGGAGGCCTCGCCATAACGTACGCTGACTTGCTCGGCAATTTCCCCACTGCTGGTGAGTCGGTAGACTTGCGCCTCGGTGCCCGGGCGCGCGAACACGGGACGACGCACTGATAAAGTATTGGCCACGTGGGCAATGCTGATATTGGCTTCGATATTGAGATCAGGCCGCACTTCGGGCGGCAGTTTTCCCTGCAATTCAATTTCCACCAGCACTGAGCCATCGATGACAGCGGGATCAATACGTGACACCACGCCTTTTATTTCACTGGTGCGGGTATCCACTGTGGCCGACATGCCAATGGTGATGTCATTAACCTGTAATTCCTGGATCTGTACTTCCGCAACGAGCTGATCGGGGCGCGCAATGCGGGTGATATTTTGGCCACTGGCAAGCAGTTGGCCTAATTCCAATCCCATCTCCTGCACAATGCCCTCTGCGGTTGCCAGTACTGACAGGTTGCTTACCTGGTCACGAATTTTTTGCAGTTCATTTTCTGTTTGCGACAGCCTTGCCTGCTCGGCTTCCTGGGTCGCCATCATGGACAGGCGGCTTTGCGTGACAAGATTGAGTTGCATGTCCCAACGCTGCTGGTATTTCTGCACGGCCAATTGGCTGCGTTCAAAATCGAGCCGGGAAACAATTTGTAGGCCGTCAGACATCAATTCGGCTTTCGCATCAACATCCATTTTTGCCGACTGATGATCGATTTCGGCACTGGCTGCCTGTGTTTGCAAGTCCAATAACAGGGTTTCTCTGGCGACTTGATTGGCGCGCATTTCTGCCTGGCGTGCGGCAAGTTCCAGTTCCGCATCCTTCAGTTCCTGCAGTAATTGTGGATTCACCAGTTCCACCAGCACGTCGCCAACAGCGACCAGATCGCCGGGCTTAGCCACTACACGTGCAACTCGACCCTGTGTCTCCGCGCCGATCCAGTACACATCGCGCGAGGCGAGTTGACCGTAACCGCGCACGGTTACCGACAGATCACCGGATCTCACTTGATCGATAAGCAGGCTGTCTCGAGATGCCAGATACGTCACATTGCGGTATTTGTTGGCGATAATCGCAATCACAATGAGCGCGACTGCAATCAATGGTGCATACCAGAAGCGACGGTATAGAGAGACTTGTTTAGGGGTTTTTACGATGTCCATCTCGAATGTGTCGCAGGTTTCGTGCCAGTAATATAACTAACTAATATTTAAGGGAAATATAATTTTCTGTGAGATCACAAGTGGCGAATTTCCCAGTATTGGGAAGGACTTTCGCCACTGGTTTTCCCATTATCGGGAATGGCGCGTATTAATCTTCGGCAATCCTCTGGAGAAGCTCATCAATCCCGCGTAACCGGAGGGCTTGCATGTGAGGTTGAGCGGGTAATGCTGCCGCGGAAGCTTTGGCGCGGAGTAATCGTTGGGTTGCCTCCTCATGCCGTTTGGTTTTTGCGAATAGATAGACAGCGTAGTAGTAGTTATTCGCCATACTGGAATCGCTGATCTTTAACGCAGCTTCCAACAACTCGGCCGCCTTTTTACTACTGCCAAAACCCAACGGCCATGGCGGCATTCCGGCATAGAGATATCCGAGAAATGCCAGAGCAGCTCCTTCCTGAGCGCTTGCATCCAAAGTTATAGCTTGTTCCAGTTCTTGCCGCGATTCTTTAATAAGATCGAGCCCCGTAACCATGCCTTGAGTATTTGCATATCCAAAACGGATTCGGGCAGTAGCTGCCCATGCCTCTGCGCTGGCTGGATTAGCATCCCGGTACTGCTGAGCCTCTTCCAGCAACAGGAACAAAGGCTGCTCAAGCTCACTATCGGAAGTCAGCGTTAAATGATATTCAGCATAGCGTTCGATTAACTGGTCCGGGACAGAAAGAGACTGTGCCTGCGCCAGTGATTCAGGTGCGAGATAGATCACCAGAATAAATAGCAGAACGCGGGACTTGAGAATGTCAACGTGACGCTGAAATAGTTGAATTATAGGCATGATCGGGTTTCCTCTGTTTTACCGAATTAAAAACTTCACGGCTTTGACTTTGCAACGATCTTTGCAACGAACATGCCAACTGGAAAGTTACCGCCAAGCCCCGCTTTTCCGAGGATCAGACTATTTCAGTGTGGGGAATAAACCAAAAGCGGGAATAAACAAGATTCGATAATGGGATTACCGAGAGCTTTTGCTTGG
>JBBDXV010000037.1:2183-6201 GCA_040902165.1 Pseudohongiellaceae bacterium | reverse complement strand
TGGAATACTGTCGAACCTGAATATTCAGGTTGTATTTGTATGACAGGCTGTTATTGCGCTGTTTGTTGCAACCAGGACTGTTGAATTTTATCGGCAATTGCCTCGCGATCCACCTGCCTGCCGCCGAGATACACCTGATAGATCCTGCGCGTATTACGAATCTCCTCGAGAGGACTCTGTTCGAGAATCAGCAGGTCGGCACGAAAACCGGCCTTGATCTGTCCGCTGTTCTCCAGCCCCAGCGCGTTGGCAGCAACACTGGTCGCCGCACTGATCGCCTGGAGCGGGCTCATGCCAAGACGAACAAATATTTCCAGCTCGCGATGACCGGTATAGCCATAGGGGTGATCGCGCACGGCACCGGCATCGGTGCCGAGCACAATGTCCACGTTCGCGTTCAGCATTATTTCGAAACTGCGGCGCAGGGTTTGTTCAAGTTGCGGATCACGCGCGGGCACTTGCAGACGCTGCGGCGATACTGACAGACGCTGCACTGCTTCGGCCGGCAAAAACTGTGATAGAAATGGATCCTCACCAATCGCTTCCCGACGCAGTTCCGCCAGGCCAAGATTCGGGACGATGAATACATTGTTCTGCTGTGCTGCGATCGCGATCTCTGCCGTGAAACCATTTTCCAGTCGGCCATGCAGAAATCCGCGCACACCCGCAGTGATCAAGTCAGGCATGTCTTCGGCAAATTGCTGATGCACGACAGCGGCTATTCCCAATCGTCTTGCCTCGGCGATCGCCGCGCGATAGATCGCCGGGCTCAGCTTTTCCTGTGTGCCTCCGCGATCATCAACCCAGAGTTTGATGAAACGAATGCCCTGATCCGCAACAGCCTGCACCGCTTCCCGCGCCTGCGCTTCGTTAGCCAGTCCGTGCAAAATGGTAGTCCCGGTTTGCTGTTCTACCGCCAGGGTTTCGACCAGAAACTGATTGTTGGGACCTTGCCCGGGCGGCGCCATGCCCGCTGCGAATATCAGTCGGGCGCCGTCGGCTTCACCTGCTTCCTGCTGTCGTTGAATCTCCAGCGCCAGCACATCGGGATCACTGCCGGCGGAAAACACCGCGCCAAAACCATAGTAAGCATAGAGATTCAACTGCTCGATGATGTTGTCGCGGGTATAGTTCTGCGCGCCCCAACTGCTCACGCCGGCATAACCAAGATGCGCGTGTGCATCTATTAATGCCGGCAACAAGGTCTTGCCGGAAAGATCAATGCGTGTCGTATTCGCAGGAATGTCCATGTCGTCACTGTCGCCGACGGCGACAATGGTGTCGCCACTAAAGAGTACCGCTGCATCCGTCAGCACGCTGCCATCACCAACGATGACCCGCAGCTGATCCAGCAGGATATGTGTGGCGCTACTCTGCTGCGCAACAATGGACGTGCAATGCAAACTAGTGACGGCGGCCAATGTCAACAAAAGAAATCGAATTGAACGTTGCCCGCTGCTAATATTCATGCTGTGAATTCATTGTCAGTTTGGTCATGCGTGACATCCTCTATTTATCAGTTGCCGATTGGAGACTAAGGAGATCGAGAATTTTCCGTTACACAAACCGAATCATCCGTGATAGTTGCAGGAAGTAGTCCCTGGTCCAGATGTCCAGTTGCTCAGGGTGTTTTACAAACCGCAGAACGTCTTCTCGAGCCGACGCAACATCAAGGGCAGCGATTCGCGATTGCAACAGTGCAATAAAATCTTCCGACTGCAGATTCGATACATCCATATCGCCACTTTGCCGCGCGCGTTCAATAAAGTGCGCGAGATTCAGTGGTATACGCATGCGCACATACCATTCAAAATCAAACCAGTCACGCCCTTTTACACGGTTCTTCCATCGCCGGAATAGCAGTGCATGCATTTTCCCTGCATACAAATCTTGCGGCGCAAAACACTTTACATAGAATGAATAGGGTTGCAGCAGTAACCTTTCCTCCGTGGCAAATTTTAAAGGCGGATCGGTATCCACTTCAAATTTTATCTTGACAACTTTCTGTCCCGTAATCTGCAAATCATAGAGACTCGAATTCTTTTTCAGGAATGCAGACACCACGGCAGTCGACACAGTTTTTTGCCTTTGTTGAATGTCGACATCAAAACCAAAGGCAGCGAATTCTTCAGTCAAAGTCCGAAACAAAGGCGTAAACGAAAATGCGGGATCTGGCTTAAGCAGAGAAAAATCCAGGTCTTCAGAATAGCGCGGAAGGTCGTGAAAAATTCGCAGACAAGTACCACCATAGAATGCGGCATGATTGAAAAACCCACCACGATTCAGCCCTGCCAGCGCAATCTCCTGCATGACTTCCCGCAGCGCATATCCTGCCTCTACATCGGTGCCGGCCGAATAACGCTGCAGCATCTGCTGAATCACTGACATTGGATTTTCTCCAATGCTTTGAAAAGAAGTGTTAACTGGCGCTTTTTGTAGCCGCACGCCATGTATTCGAAGAAGATCGCCTTGTCCATGCGGGTAAGAGACTCCTCTTCAATGCGCAGATCATTCAACAGAAATGTTTGCATGGAGGTAATGCTGTTGACCGGAAGATTACGAGTTGATGCCAGCTTGTCGCAAAGCGCCTTCTCAGGCCCTGCCATCAGGAAAGTGGAGCCGTCAGGATTCTTCTCCATGCGTAGTCCGATGCGATATAGATTCAGCGGCAAATGGGTATAGGAAAATCGACCCAATGAGGTGTCGTAGCGGGTCGCTCGACGCGGCGTAACCGAGGTGATCTCAACAACTTTTTCCGGGATCAATCCGTGCCAGCTCATGGCAAAATCCAACGAAACGCAGGATGGACCGAACAGCAAGTTGGCAATAAGGGGTAGTGATACCGGCACTCTGCGCCTGGATTGACCGAGCACATACAGACCGCGGCGCAGTTGCACGATCTCGCCCTTGGCGATCATGTGCGCAATCTTGTCGTTTGGCCGCCGGTAATCTTCCAGCAGAGCCAGCAGCGCTCCATGGTTGAAAGGCACCGAACCAAACTTGTCGAGCTGCGCGTTCAACTCCATAAAAGGCACTTATTTTGAATAGATAATCTGAATATATTCGATTATCTATGCAAATATCAACAGAATTGCTCGACACGCTTCCGCAAAAACAAGAAAGGGAGCCGCGGCTCCCTTTTTCATGTCGACGTGAACGTTATCAGCGCTCCACCGGCTCCAGCCGGTAAATCGCGGTAGGATTCTGGCCAGCGCGGTCTTCGGTCGCGACATAGATGTAGCCGTCTGGTCCCTGTCGCACGTCGCGGATGCGGCCCATGCCATAGGCCAGGGTGTCTTCGCGCAGTACGCGCTTGTAGTCGTCATCCATATACAGATTGGCCAGTTGTTCACCGGCCAGTCCGCCGGCAATGATATTGCCGTACCACATCGGGAATTTGTCACCGGTATAGACCATCAGTCCGGAGGCGGCGATCACCGGAGTCCAGAAACGCACCGGTTGTTGCAGATCACTGCGCGTAGTGGTGCCGTGAATCGGCGAGCCGCTGACGTAGTTGACCCCGTAACCGATCACCGGCCAGCCATAATTCTTGCCCGGTTCGATCAGATTCAGTTCGTCACCACCCTGCGGACCGTGTTCGGTTTCCCACAGGTCACCGGTTTCCGGATGGAAGACCAGGCCCTGGGGACTGCGATGGCCATAGGTCCAGATTTCCGGCATAACCCCGTCCTGACCCACAAAGGGATTGTCGCTGGGCAGGCGGCCGTCGTCATGCAGGCGCACGATGACGCCGTGGTGATTGCTGGTGTCCTGGGCCGGATGTGCTTCCAGGTCTCCGGTCGGTGGCGCCTGTCGGTCACCCAGGGTCAGGAACATATAGCCATCCGGACTGAATGCGAGGCGTCCACCGTAGTGACCGGGTCGGCCAGAGGCATTGGCGGCAAAAATTTCAACCACGTCGGTCAGCCGATCGTTTTCGAAGCGCCCGCGCACAATGGCAGTGGTGGAGCTGTCGCCCACCGGCTTGGCAAAGGTCAGATACAGCAGACGGTTATTG
>JBBDXV010000037.1:0-2083 GCA_040902165.1 Pseudohongiellaceae bacterium | reverse complement strand
GCCCACGCCTGCCTGTTGCTGTTGAATCGCCAGACCGGCTGTTACCCCGGATTACGATCCGTGCTGGTCTACCCGTCCACTTTTCTGGTGCACCGGGAAGAAACCGACAAAGCAGGTCTGGTGTCAGAACACCGGCATGAGTTGCTGGGAGAGTCATGGGGGACCGGTCTGGTGGTGCTGGCCTGGGACGAGGTCAGGCGCGGGGTCGCTGATTTTACGGACGGCCACAACGTAGTCCTGCACGAGTTTGCGCACCAGTTGGACCACGAGGATGGTACCGACAATGGTGCGCCATTGCTGGCAAAGCGCAGTGCCTATCAAAGCTGGGCAATAGTATTGGCCGAGGAGTTTGCCGCGCTGCAACGGCAGGCCGGGCAGCGAGAACGGGGTGTTCTTGATCCTTATGGTGCCACCAATCCAGCCGAGTTCTTTGCGGTGGCGACGGAAACATTTTTCGAACGACCGGCCGAGATGCAGATCCAGCACCGAAAACTATATGACGAACTGAGATCGTTTTACCGGGTCAATCCGGTGGACTGGCTGTAACTCAGATCCTGCCGCGTAAAGAGGTGGCTATTTCGGTTTGGTTCGGTTTATGCCACGGTTTGCTGCCGGGGTTTTCTACACAAGTCACGCGAACTCGAAACTGTTATCCTCGGGTCGCCAGTCGTTCATCATACCAATCAACCGATGGCTTCCCAGCTCTACGCGCACGATGTTGCCGTTCCACAGGCGGTCGAACACTGGCACATTGTAATGCGCCACACGCGTTGCTGCACCGGTTAGAATTTCACC
Source organism: Pseudohongiellaceae bacterium (assembly GCA_040902165.1). Lineage (GTDB taxonomy): Bacteria > Pseudomonadota > Gammaproteobacteria > Pseudomonadales > Pseudohongiellaceae > NORP240. The sequence goes on along the minus strand of JBBDXV010000037.1, from coordinate 1,288 downwards.
GTCCTCGAGAATCACTCTGAACGGCCGCACCACACCCGGTTCCCCGGGTTCAAACCGACTTACCGCACGATCAATGCCTGCAATCTCCAGATTTCCATAACGTCGGGCAGGCGAGGCTGTGGCAATAAACGAGGCGGTTTTGCTCCAGGTCATCGCATAAGTGAAAGGCGCATTGAATCGCGGCGCCGTCTGGATCTGTTCATGGGCCTTGGCAATCCCGGTAAGTTGCTGACGCTGGCCGGCTACCGAAATTTGAATGTCGGCGACACCTGTCCATTCCGACCGGCCGGCCGGCAGGTTGTCCTTGATTGAGGCGGGAAGAAACGTCGCCTCGATGACAACGGGTACTTCACCCGGGCCATCCCGGTCCGATCCTCCGGCATGACACCGGGTCTGTAGTGACAATTGTATCGTCTCCAGCATCTCGACCAGACCGTTGCGCGAGAAGCTGACCCCGGCGCCTGCGCTGTCGTAACGCCCGATCGTAACCTCTGCAGTATTGCGAGCAGTTGTGCAAGGCAAGCGGCGCTCGGTGAAGGAATAAAGCTGACCCTCGAACAAGACATGACACCAGACCCAGGTAACGTTCTGATCGGGATAACGCGATACGCGCACACTGATGCCATTGCTGAGCGCTGCATCAAAGTGCAGCAGCATGAGCGATTCGCTCCATGCTTCCGCGCCAGGAATAACGGCTCCATAAGACGCCTCGGCTCCCAGCAATCGCCCTGCTCCGGCCAGCCCTGCGAGCCCGCCGAGCGCCCCGACAAACAGTCTTCTTTGCATGTTGATCTCTCCTGATGAAAACCGGATATGGAGCATTTCGCGGTGTTGAATTGCTCCGAGTTTAGTAGACACCCGGCAGCGTTACAATGACGCCGAAAAGACGCCGAGGCACGAATTCCAGCCCGCTGGCACTACGATCCGCCAATGGACGCTTGCCCTGCCGTTGCTACTGTGCTCCCCCTTCGCCGTCTGTTTCGCTGCTTGACATGACATCGATGGCGCCGCCGATGGCGGCCAGGTTGTCCGTTCGTGTCTTTTCCTGGAAAAAACGCGTGAGGTAGAGCGGACCGCCCGCCTTGGGTCCGGTGCCGGACAGCCCTCTGCCACCGAAGGGTTGGCTACCCACGACGGCGCCGACCATATTACGATTGACGTAGACGTTTCCGGCAGAAATACGTCCTACGACATCATCGACGAAACTCTCGTTGCGGCTGTGTATGCCGAAGGTCAGGCCGTAACCGGTACTGTTGATGTCAGCAATGATAGTTTCAAGGTCCTGCAT
>JBBDXV010000036.1:0-1373 GCA_040902165.1 Pseudohongiellaceae bacterium | reverse complement strand
GTCAGGCCGATGCTTTCCAGGCCGCTGCCAATAAAGCCACGTGGCCCCATTGCCAGCAGAAGATAAAATCCCAATACAGTCGGCGGCAATACCAATGGCAAAGCCACGACTGCCTGAATCGCAACACGCAACGATGCGGTTTTACCTGAAAGCCACCAGGCCAACGGGGTTGCGACGAGCAGCAGAATCACTGTCGTATAGAGGCAGAGCTTGAGTGTGACTTCAATGGCCTGCCAGTCTGCGGGGCTGAGTCCCAACATATCAATATGCCAACCGGTTCGGGATAACCAGCAAGTTCGAAATAGCCAGCAAGTTCGGGATAGCCAGCAAGTTCGGAATAGCCAGCAAGTTCGGAATAGAAAGAGCAATCAACGCTAGGGATATATTCAGCACGGCATCACTCCGATATCAAGAATCCATAGCGCTGCATGATCCCGTGCGCCGCATCGCTTTCCATATATCGGGCGAAATCCAGTGCCGCTGCTTTGCCCTCGCCCTGGCGGGTGACCACATAAGCCTGGGTCAGCGGGGCATGCAGGTCTGCGTCAATCAGGGAATAGCTACGTGCTGACATGGCAGGGAACAAGGCCAGCGACAGCGCGATGATGCCGACATCGGCAGCACCGGATTCCGCCATCTGTGCAGCCTGGGAGATGTTCTCGCCGAACACGAGCTTGGACTGCACCGCATCCCATACACCAGCTGATTGCATCGCTTCCATGGCACGCTGACCATAGGGAGCATGTTCTGGCTGCGCGATCGCAATGCGCCGGATGTCGTCACGGGTTAAATCCTGCAGACGCAAAGTCGAGGCATCCATGCCGGCACTCCACAACGCGATGCGGCCGATGGCATAGACAGACGGTTTTGTCGCGGTCAACCCGGCGGCCTGTAACTGTTCCGGGTATGCAATATCGGCAGAAAAATACAGATCGAAGGGAGCCCCATTGCTGATCTGGGTGAAGAACTGTCCGGAGGAACCATAAATCACCGTCGGTTCGTGTTCAGGGTGCTCGACTCTGTAGGCTTGAATGATTTCATCCAATGCATAGCGCAGGTCGGAGGCAGCGGCAATGGTGAAGTCTTCCGCTTGTGCCTGGGTCATCAGCATCAGGCTGATCATCAGCGTGGCGATTCTGCCGGCCTGCAATCGCATTGAACTGACGCAAAAACCGTTCATGTTTCTTTCAAGCCTTCTTTTTTCTTTCTTGGCTCTCATGCCTCTCATGTCTCTACGCCCAATATAATATGTGAGGCCTTGATCAGCGCGCAGCACTCATCACCGGGCTTGAATGCCAGTTCGTCCTGGCTGTCGCGGGTGATGCTTGCCGCCAATGTATTGCCGCCTTGCAATTGCAGAACGATCTCCACAT
>JBBDXV010000035.1:0-1375 GCA_040902165.1 Pseudohongiellaceae bacterium | reverse complement strand
GGTTATATGCGTGGTGATCCGGGCTACAGCCGGTTCTTCGCCTATATGAACCTGTTTGTCGCCTCGATGCTGATCCTGGTGCTGGCGGACAATATGGTCCTTCTCTACCTCGGCTGGGAGGGAGTGGGGCTGTGCAGTTACCTGCTGATCGGTTTCTGGTATGAAAACCCTGACAATGGTTATGCGGCACGCAAGGCCTTCGTTGTTACCCGGGTCGGCGATACGTTTATGGTGATCGGCCTGTTTTTGCTGTTTGCTCAGCTGGGCAGCCTGGACATACAGGAAGTCATGCTGCTGGCGGAACAGCAATGGGAGACGGGATCGGGTATTGCTGTCGCGGTCAGCCTTTTGTTGCTGGGTGGGGCAGTCGGCAAATCCGCCCAGTTGCCCCTGCAGACCTGGTTACCGGATGCAATGGCTGGTCCGACCCCGATCAGTGCCTTGATCCATGCGGCCACGATGGTGACTGCAGGTGTTTATCTGATTGCCCGCACGCACGTACTGTTTGAGCTGGCGCCTGACATTCAACTGCTGGTAGCCCTGGTCGGACTGGCGACTTTGCTGATCGCGGGATTCACTGCGCTGACCCAGCGGGATATCAAGCGCATTTTGGCCTATTCAACGATCAGTCAGATCGGTTACATGTTTGTCGGACTGGGAGTCGGTGCCTGGTCGGCAGCTGTTTTCCACCTTATGACCCATGCCTTTTTCAAGGCGCTGCTGTTTCTGGCCGCCGGCACTGTCATTCTGAGCCTGCATCATGAACAGGACATTTTCAAAATGGGCGGGTTGCGCAAGCATCTGCCGGTGGCCTTCTGGTCCTTTATTATCGGCAGCGCGGCGTTGACTGCACTGCCTTTTACTTCCGGTTATTTCAGCAAGGATGAAATCCTGCTGTCGGCGCTCGCGCTTGGCGGCAGTGGTACCTGGATCTGGCTGGGTGGTGTGATCGGTGCATTCTTTACAGCGGTTTACAGTTTCAGGCTGGTATTTATCGTGTTCTTCGGTAATAGCACACATCCGGTCAAGGAATATGGCGGACTCAATATGAGCCTGCCACTGGTCGTACTGGCGGCCGGTGCATTATTCGCAGGTTATTTTCATATACCGGTTGACAGTGTTTTTGCTCGCGGATCTGAAGTTCATGAGGAACACCATGTCAGTCTTCTGGTTCATGGCGTGATGATACTGGTCCCCGTTATTGGCGTAGCAGTGGCCTACTTTTCCTTCCTGCGTCACAGCATTCCGGTGGCAAGATGGGCGGAATCCGGTCCCGGTGCATTGCTGCATCGCTTCTGGTTCAGCGGTTGGGGCATGGATTGGCTGTATCAGCGGCTTATTGTGAATCCGTTTCTGTATCTGGCAAGAATCAATC
>JBBDXV010000034.1:0-9071 GCA_040902165.1 Pseudohongiellaceae bacterium | reverse complement strand
ACTCATGTCGATTTCATGGTATCCCGGACATATGCACAAGGCCCGCAAGGAGCTTGCGGCGGCCATGAAGGACTCCCAACTGTTGATCGAGGTTCTGGATGCCAGAATCCCGCATGCCAGTTCGAATCCGCTGTTTACTGCGCTGCGGGCCAACCGCCCCTGCCTGCGGATACTCAACAAGGCCGACCTCGCGGATCCCGACGTTACCGCCAGCTGGCAGCGCTATTTTCGCCTGCAACCGGCCAGTGACTGTCTGATCAACGGCCTGGATCAGGGGTTAAAAACCACAGAAATTATCAGAATTGCCAATCGCCTGACCGCAGCTGCCGGACTTGTGAAAAGCCCCCGTCAGGCACTGATCGCCGGGATTCCCAACGTCGGAAAGTCGACCTTGCTGAACCAGATTGCTGAACGCAAGCTCGCGAAAACCGGCAACGAACCGGCTATGACCCGGCAGCAGCAACGCATCAGACTGGCAGACGACTGGTACCTCATTGATACACCGGGTCTGCTGTGGCCCAGACTGGAAGATCAGACCGGCGCCTATCGTCTGGCAATGACGGGGTCGATCCGCAATACTGCGATTGACGCGGAGGATATCGCCTGGTTTGCAGCGGAAACCCTGTTAAAGGATGCATACCCTGCATTGGCACAACGCTATACACTGCCCAACCGTCCCGACGGACCCCGGCATCTGTTGGAGATGATAGGCAGGCAACGGGGTTGTCTGGGCAAACACGGCGCCGTGGACTTGCACAAGGCGGCAGAACTTTTACTGAATGATTACCGGTCTGGCAAAATAGGCAGATTGAGTCTGGAATCACCCCCGGTAGTCGCAAAATAGCCAAAGGAATTTCCAAGGAATCAACTATTCATGAACACCCCTGCCAGTCCGGCAATCAACAAGGTACGTGCTTTTTCTCACGAGCAACCGGCGCTGTCGCATCCGGCATTTGAATGGCTGCGCCGCGAGGCCATCGCCTCGTTGAACCTGACCATGCATGAATATCGCCATCGAGAGACTGGCGCGATGCATTACCACCTTGATTGCGACAACCCCGAAAACGTGTTTCTGGTTGCATTTCGCACGGTGCCGATGGATTCAACCGGAGTAGCGCATATCCTTGAACATACGGCATTGTGCGGCAGCAAAAAATATCCGGTGCGCGATCCGTTTTTCATGATGATACGTCGCTCGCTGAACACCTTCATGAACGCGTTTACCAGCAGCGACTGGACCGCCTATCCGTTTGCCAGCAAGAACCGCAAGGACTATTTCAATCTGCTGGATGTCTATCTTGATGCGGTATTTTTCTCCCGCCTCCATGAACTGGATTTTGCCCAGGAAGGACACCGCGTGGAATTCAGCGATCCGCAGAACAGCAACAGCGAATTGCAGTTCAAAGGCGTCGTTTACAATGAAATGAAAGGTGCGATGAGTTCCGTAAACAGTGTTCTATGGCAAAATCTGAGCAAGCATCTCTTTCCTTCAACTACTTATCACTACAACAGCGGCGGTGACCCGGAGAGTATTCCAGACCTCAGTTACGATCAGTTAAAGGAATTCTATCAAAGTCATTATCATCCCTCGAACGCGGTGTTTATGACCTTCGGCGATATTTCCGCCTGTGAAATCCAGGAAAAAATCGAATCCCTGGCACTGGCGCAATTTCACCGCCTTGATGTGCATATTGAAGTGACCGACGAAAAGCGTTTCAGCGCACCGCTGGCAGTGCAGGAAACCTATGCCTGTGAAGACGATGTTGAAGACAAAACCCATGTCGTCTGCGCCTGGCTGCTGGGCAAGAGTATCAATCTGGGTGAACAGTTTCGGGCGCAATTGCTGTCCAGCGTATTGCTGGACAACAGCGCAAGTCCGCTGCTCCAGGTTCTGGAAACCTCTGATCTTGGCAAGGCGCCCTCACCGCTTTGCGGCCTGGAAGATTCCAACCGGGAAATGAGTTTTATCTGCGGACTCGAAGGCTGTGCGGCAGGGTCAGAGCAGGAAGTTGAAAAACTGATCCTGTCTACCTTGCTGGACATCGAACGCAACGGTGTACAACAGGAACAGGTGGAAGCGGCCCTGCATCAGCTGGAGCTGAATCAACGGGAAATCTCGGGTGACAGTTATCCCTATGGACTGCAATTGATTCTCGCCGGTCTTTCCACCGCGATGCACCGCGGCGATCCGCTGAAACTGCTGAATATCGACCCGGTGCTTGAGGAGTTGCGCGAACAGATCAAAAACCCGCGGTTTATTCCTGATCTGGTAAAGCAGTATCTGCTGGACAACAGGCACCGGGTCACTCTGACATTACAACCCGACCCTGCCCTTGCCGGAAAACTGCTCGAAGCGGAAAAGCAGCGATTGCAAAGCATGCGCGACCAGCTTGATGCCGATCAGATCAAAAATATCCTGGAACGAACCAGGGCATTGGAAGAAAGACAAAATCGCGAAGACAATGCGGAGATCCTGCCCAAGGTTGGGCTGGCCGATGTGCCGGCATTGATACAGGAACCCACACGCATCGACCAGGACGTCAAGCTTGCCAATGGCAGCCTGCCGGTCAGTTTTTATGGTCAGGGAACCAATGGTCTGTGTTATCAGCAGATCGTCACCGCGCTGCCGGCATTGCCTGATGACCTGCTGGACCAGTTGCCCTTGTTCACCAGTTGTATTTCGGAACTGGGAATCGGCGCAAAAGACTATACCGAGGTGCAGACCTGGCAGTCCCGTATCAGTGGCGGCGTCAATGCTTTCAGCAGCATTCGCGGCCATATTGATGATGTGCAGAAAACCAGTGGTTATATGGTGTTGTCGTCCCGGGCGCTGCGACTTAACCATAGGCCGCTTACCGAGCTTTTGGCGCAGACGCTGCATCAGGTACGACTGGACGAAGGTCAACGGGTCAGAGAGATCATCGATCAGATCTGTGCCCGACGTGAAAGCAGTATCACCGGTCAGGGACATGTGCTGGCAATTTCGCTCGCCTCCAGTCGCATGAGTCCGACCGCATGGTTGCATCACCGTTTTTCCGGACTGGAAGGGATTCGACAGTTAAAACTGTTACGCACGGAACTGGAACAAGATGATCGTCTGGAACTTTTGCTGGAACAGTTCCGGCTATTGCACAGCCTGATCATTCAGTCACCTCACCAGCTGTTGCTGATCGCCGAGGCCGAACAGCAGGATGAGCTGATCACCACGCTGGCAGACATCTGGCAGTCGAACCCTGACCCAAAGCAAGCTGGACTTCTTGCACTACCGGCCGTACGCGAACAGATCAAACAGGTGTGGACAACCTCGACCCAGGTGAATTTCTGCGCCAAGGCTTATCCAACTGTCCCCTCCGGCCATCCTGATCATGCTGCACTGACCGTGCTGGCAGGCTATCTGCGCAACGGTTTCCTGCATCGTGCCATTCGCGAACAGGGTGGTGCCTATGGTGGTGGTGCCGAGCAGGATTCCAATTCCGCTTCGTTTCGCTTCTATTCCTACCGCGACCCGCGTCTTGACGAAACGATGGCAGACTTTGACCGGGCGCTGGACTGGCTGCATAACGGAACGCATGCAGAACGGCTTGTCGAGGAGGCGGTGCTTGGTGTCATCAGTGCGATGGACAAATCGACCTCACCGGCCGGCGAAGCCAAACGTGCCTATTACAATCACCTGTTTGGACGTGACCTTGCCCATCTCACTGCGTTCCGTCATCAGGTGCTCAATGTGCAGCTCAGCGATCTGAAACGGGTGGCTTCTGCCTGGCTGGATCCGACAGCTGCCAGTGTCGGTATTGTCACCAGCCGTCAGACCCTGGAACAGAGTAACTACCGGGGACTGGAATCGATAAATCTATAATTATATATATTTCAATAAGTTACTGGAATTCTTTAATAATATCCCTGCACCGGGTTTCGGCGCTTGGATATAAGAGCTAAAGATAAACCCGATCAGCTCCGGAACTTTTACCAGGGGTATCAGTCTGAATTCCTGTAGGTAGATGTCAGACAAAATTGTGGGTTTTGTTTCATTTATCTCTCCCTTGATAGTATATTGAGCCCGACTTCTGGTCGGGCTTTTTTTGTCCGCAGTTTTCTTTCCTGGTTCCTTGCCTTGTTCCTTGTCAGTTTCCTTCCCGAATGTTTTTACTGATTCCTTACCTGATGCCGTACTGATGTCCCTACCTACCCCCAAACAGGAAGCCGTCAGGGTTACCCTGATCGGCATGTACCTGGACCTGGTACTGGGTGCAGCGAAAATTGTCGGCGGCGTCTTTGGATCCTCCTATGCCTTGATTGCCGACGGGATTCACTCATTAAGCGATGCCGCCACCGATATTTTTGTACTGGTTGTAAGCCATTTCGCTCACGACGCGCCGGACCAGGAGCATCCCTATGGACACGGCCGATTTGAGGCGATAGGCACCGTGTTTATGGGCATGGTGTTATTTGCGATCGCCAGCATAATCCTGTTTGACAGCGTGCTGCGTCTGATCAACCGCGATGAAATTCCCGTTCCTGCCCGGGCCGGTCTGCTGCTCGCTGCGGCATCCATCGCCGGCAAGGAGTGGATCTATCACTACACGATGCGCACTGCCAACAAGCTTAATTCCTCCCTGTTGCGCGCCAACGCCTGGCATAGCCGCTCGGATGCAATATCGTCGATCGCTGTATTGATAGGTTTACTGGGAGCCCAACAGGGACTGCCGTGGCTGGATGTGGTCGCCGCCATATTCGTTGCGCTGATCATTGCCAAAATTGGTTTCGAGTTATGTCTGGACGCGCTTAAGGAATTGGTCGACACCGCAATTCCGGTCGCCCGACAACAGCAGATTCGCGACTGCATCATGAAAATCCAGGGTATCAACGAGGTTCATTCACTGCGCAGTCGCAAATCCGGTACGACTGTGCTGCTGGAAGCCGAGGTATTGGTAAATCCGCGTATCAGCGTTTCGGAAGCCCATCGCCTGGCAGAAACGGTGCGACTGGCAATCATCGACACTTTCACCGATATCAATGATGTGATCATTCATGTCGACCCTGAATATCATGATCCTGGCAATAGCGAAGCTGAAACCGCTCCCCCCTTGCGCGAGGAAATCGTCAATGACATCAAGCAGCGCTGGCAAGAATTTCTCGAGGCGGACGATATCAGAAGCATCGATTTGCACTACCTGAACAATAAGGTCGAGGTGGAGTTGCATCTGCGCAACAAGCTGCTGGAAAAGTCAGCTGCAAAGCAACTGGCTGCGCTTTTACGTCCACTTTCCTATATCTCAAAACTGAGGATTTACTGCACTTTCTATGAGACCGCGATACATGATGAAAGCCTATAAACCGCTTTCAATTTCAAACGGTTTCCCTATACTACAGGCGCTATTTTTGAGCCACCAGACGTCGAATCATGAAGCAGAGAAGTTCCGCCAGGAACGGCAATCAGAAGCAGTATGAAGCCCACTAACATCGCCGATCCCGATTATTTTCACAAGGTTGTGGATTGCCAGTGGGCCTGCCCCGCGCATACCCCGGTTCCCGAATATATCCGATTGATCGCAGCCGGGCGTTATACCGACGCCTATATGATCAACTGGCACAGTAATGTGTTCCCGGGCATTCTGGGACGAACCTGTGACCGCCCCTGTGAACCCGCATGCCGGCGCGGCCGGGTCGAAAAAGAACCGGTCGCAATCTGCCGACTCAAACGTGTCGCAGCGGATTACAAATCGGATATCAAGGATCGCCTGCCGGAAATCCCGCGCAAGAAAAACGGCAAACACATCGCCCTGATCGGCGCCGGTCCGGCGGCGCTGACAGTCGCGCGTGATCTGTTGCCGCTGGGTTATAACATCACCGTATTTGAAAAAGATGCCACTGCCGGGGGCGCCATGCGTACCCAGATTCCCCGCTTTCGTCTGCCGCGCGAAGTTTTGGAGGAAGAACTCAATTACATTCTCGATATGGGTCTGCATCGCATTTTTGGTCAGGAAGTCACCAGCATGGAGTCGCTACTGACCGAAGACTTTGACGCGGTGTTTGTCGGTACCGGCGCACCCTTGGGAAAACGCCTGGATATTCCCGGCTATGAAGACTGCAAGGCCAATATCCATACCGGCATCGAATGGCTGGCCAGCGTCGCCTTTGGTCACACCACGAGCATCGGCAAAAAAGTATTGGTATTGGGTGGCGGCAATACCGCGATGGACTGCTGCCGCACTTCCAGGCGCATAGGCGGTCAGGAGGTGACCGTGGTAGTGCGCAGCGGCTTTGATGAAATGAAAGCCTCGCCATGGGAAATCGAAGACGCCAGGCGCGAGGACATCCCCTTCCTCAATTTCCATGTGCCCAAGCGTTATATCGCCGAGAACGGCCGACTGGTCGCGATGGAATTTGAAATAGTCCGCAAGGAGCTGGACAAACAAGGCAAGCGTCTGCTGGTACCCACCGGCGAAGCGCCGGTCATTCTGCCCTGCGATGACATTTTATGCGCGATCGGCCAGGAGAACAGTTTTCCGTGGATAGAACGCGACATCGGTATCGAGTTTGACAAATGGAATCTGCCCTTGCTGGACAAGCGTACATTCCAGAGCACCAATCCGAAAGTATTTTTCGGCGGTGACGCGGCACTGGGTCCGGACAATATCATTACCGCCGTGGCCCATGGCCATGAAGCAGCCGTATCGATCGACCTGTTCTGTCGCGGCCAGGAGACCGGCAAGCGACCTGACCCGCTAACCAGTCTGGTCAGTCAGAAAATGGGCATTCACCAGTGGTCCTACGACAATGACATCAGCAATGATGTCCGCTATATCGTCCCGCATGCCGACAAGGTCAAAAGCCTGAACGACCTGAGCATGGAAGTGGAACTGGGCTTCGACCGGAAACAGGGCTACAACGAGGCCATGCGTTGTCTGAACTGCGATGTGCAGACCGTGTTTACCGACAATCTGTGTATTGAATGCGATGCCTGTGTGGATATCTGCCCCACCGACTGCATCACCTTCACCGGCAATGTCGACGAACCCCTGATGCGCAAATCCATGTTGGCCCCGGCCCCCAATACGGAGCAGGATCTTTATGTATCCGACGAACTGAAAACCCATAGAGTAATGGTGAAGAATGAGGACCTGTGCCTGCACTGCGGACTCTGCGCCGAGCGTTGCCCGACCAATGCCTGGGACATGCGCAAATTCCTGTTTGATACTGCCAAGGCAGGCGCTGAATGTCTGAGCTGATCAAATCATCAAAGGTAAGATCCATCGTCAAGGTCAATGACTTTGTCGTCAAATTTGCCAATGTCAATGGCTCGGGTTCTGCAAGTGCCAACAGCATGTTTGCCAAGGCGGTATTCCGCATGGGCATCCCGGTCAGCCCGCACAATATTTTCCCGTCCAACATCCAGGGCCTGCCAACCTGGTATGACGTGAGAATTTCCGAGGCCGGTTATCTTGGAAGACGCGAAGGCGTGGACCTGATGGTGGCCATGAACGAACAAACCATCAAGGCGGACATTGCCTCGGTCGTGCCTGGCGGTTATGTCCTTTACGATTCTTCGAAACCGCTCGCGCCGAATCTGGTCAGAGACGATGTCAACTATCTGGGCATTCCGTTAAAAGACATCTGCCTGCGCGAATTTGAAAAACCATCCCAGCGCCAGCTGTTCAAAAACATCATCTATGTCGGTGCGCTGTCGGCGTTTATAAATATCGATTTCAAGATACTGACCGGCCTCGTCAGCGATCAGTTCCGCGGCAAGGAAAAACTCGTTCCTCCCAATATCCACGCGCTGGAACTGGGACATCAGTATGCGAAAAAGAATTTCAGGTGTCCGCTGGATCTGCAACTCAAACGCTGCCGCAAGACCGGCAACAAGATTCTCATCGACGGCAATACTGCGATCGCACTGGGCTGTGTCTATGGTGGCGCCACGGTTGCCGCCTGGTATCCGCTGACACCATCGACGTCGGTGGTGGACAATTTTGCGACTTACTGCAATCGACTGCGTATCGACGGCGGCAGCGGCAAACGCAAATACGCGATCATTCAGGCCGAGGATGAACTGTCGGCGATCGGTATTACCGTCGGTGCCGGCTGGAACGGCGCGCGCGCGTTTACCGCCAGCAGCGGGCCGGGTATCTCATTGATGCAGGAATTTCTGGGTCTGGCCTATTTTTCCGAAGTCCCGCTGGTACTTTTTAATATACAAAGAGTGGGGCCGTCGACCGGTATGCCAACCCGAACATCGCAGGGCGATATATTGACCTGCGCCTACGCCTCGCATGGTGATACCAAACATGTCCTGCTGTTTCCGTCGACGCCGAGAGAATGTTTTGAATTCGCGGCCCGGGCGTTTGATGTTGCCGACCGGCTGCAGACGCCGGTGATCGTCATGAGTGATCTGGAACTGGGCATGAACGAACAGATGTGTGACCCGCTGGCCTGGGATGATCAGCACGCCTATGATCGCGGCAAGGTGCTCAGCGCCGAACAACTGGATCAGATCGAGCACTTTGGCCGTTACAACGATGTCGATGGCGACGGCATACCCTATCGTACTTACCCGGGCACCCATCCTTCCAAAGGCAGTTACTTCACGCGCGGCAGTTCGCATGATGCCTTTGCCGCCTATACCGAAGACGGCAATGTTTATGCCCAGGTCATGGATCGCATCGCGGTCAAATTCAAGACTGCAGTCAAATATCTCCCCAAGCCGGAAGTTCATCACAACGGCAAGGACACAGCCCTGGGCATTATCTATTTTGGCTCCACGACCAGCGCGATTCAGGAAACGCTGGATGGACTGGAGAGAAAAGGCATTCAAGTTGATACGCTGAGAATCCGCGCGTTTCCGTTTCACAAGCGGGTCAGAAATTTTATCGAACAGCACGAGGTGGTGTACGTGATCGAACAGAATCGCGATGCGCAGATGAAGAGCCTGCTGAAGATTGAATGCGATGCTGATCCGCGCAAACTCAAATCCGTACTCTGTTACAACGGGGTTCTGATCACCGCCCAGCACATCCAAAGTGAAATTCTCAAGTCGCTGCCGTCGTTGCCCGAAGCAGACAGCCAGAAGA
>JBBDXV010000033.1:0-9094 GCA_040902165.1 Pseudohongiellaceae bacterium | reverse complement strand
ACAATCCCTCGATTGATCATATTATTGACTGTGATGACAAGAGTCTTTCCGGTTTAAGAAAACTACGCGCCTCTCTTGACCCTCTGCGGCCACAGGCGGGATTGCTGCTGACCAATACCACGCACTCCTTGCTGAGCTTTCGGTTCGCTGGAATTTCCAGGATCTATGGATATAAAAGGAATCTTCGACGTTTCTTTCTGACTGACGGCCCGTTGCCAGAGTGTCGCGACGGTAGAATCACGCCTGTACCAATGCAGGACTATTACCTGAATCTGTGTCGTTTTCTCGGATTGGAAGCGCCTGACAATCCCGGACCGGCGCTGTTCATATCCGATTCTCTGGCTGAAATTGGTGAGCAACAACTGCAATGCTACGGAATTGAGCAGGATGATCTGGTGATAGGTTTGAATCCAGGTGCCAGCTTTGGGTCTTCCAAGTGCTGGCCGGCGAATTATTATGCTCGTCTGGCGGAATTGCTGCAGAAAAAATTTGCCTGCAAACTGCTGCTGCTCGCGGGTCCGGGGGAACAGGACATCGCGGCGAGAATAATCAATGCAAGTAACTCAAAAATCATCAACACAGCAGAAGACAATATCGATCTGGCTCTGCTCAAACCAATTATCCGACGCTGTAATCTCCTGATTACCAACGACACCGGTCCAAGGCACTATGCCGTGGCATTCAATCTGCCCACTATCGTCCTGATGGGTCCTACAAACCCGGTTTATACCGCCACCAATCTGGAATATACGAGCGTCCTGCGTCGCGATCTTCCGTGCATGCCCTGCCACAAAAAAGTCTGCCCGCTGGGGCATCATGCCTGCATGACGGAAATTACCCCGGAGATGGTATTTTCCAGGGTACAGGATTTACTGGCTGGAAACCGGCTATGAGACCAGAGTATTACCAGGACCGCTGGAAGGAGGTTAGCAAATCCCGTGATCCGGAACAGATTCGTTCATTGGCACATCGGGTCGCCGCAAATTTTCTCGAACGGTATTTTTACAGCGATGAATACAACGAAAGTTACATCGACTTGCTGTGCCGTATGGCAACCTGTTATTCCGATCCGGCGCTCGACCAGATCACATCAAAAATTCTGTTCAGCACAGTGATAGAACGACTTTGTGATGACTTTGAAGAATTGCAGACTGAAACTTACAATCGCGTAATTTGCCAGATCACCGGTTTCTTGCGAACCTTGGCTGGTGGTTCGGCACTGCATCAGCAGTTGAACAAGTTGCAACTTGTATCGCATTCGCAGTTATACGAACGTATAGAGTCCATTCGTTTAGGCCCCGATGAAAAACTGCAGGCAGACATAAAACCACGAAAAATTCTGGTACTTTCGCGTATAACCATAGGTGCCGACGTGGCGATCACCACAGTGATTACGCAACGGCTTGCGCTAGCATTCCCCGCTGCAGAAATCGTAGTGCTGGGCAACGGCAAACTTGAGCAGGTATTCGGCCCGGCGGCAAAAGTACGAATCCGGGAAGTCGATTACGCACGTCATGGCGGTCTGCTGGAGCGCTTCAACACCTGGTTGTCCTTGTTCAAGGACGTCGAAGAGGAGCTTAATGGGCTTGGTGAAAACGAATATGTCCTGCTGGATCCGGATTCCCGCTTGACACAACTGGGCGTTCTGCCTTTGATACCGAACTCAAATTATCGATTTTTCAACAGCCGCGGGAAAAAGGAATATCCACCCAAAGCATCAATTTCCGAGTTAACCAATCTTTGGCTGGACAACATACTGGGACAGGGAGAATTCTCATTCCCCAGGGTCTGGCTGCAACCGCAGCCGCAGCAGACGGCCTCCAGCCTGTTTGAAAAACTCGGAGACAAGCACCGCGTCGTAACACTCAATTTCGGGGTCGGAGGCAACCATCGGAAAATGGTGCCGGGATCTTTTGAGTCCCGGCTTGTAGTCGCCCTTCTTCGTCAACCCGCCACCCGGATAATACTGGATATGGGCTTTGGTGAGGAAGAATTGCAACGCAGCACGACCATACTTGCCGCTGTCAAAATGGCAGGTTTCAAGGTTTCGCAGACCACCTTCAGCTTGATAGATCAACTGCCATCTGATTTTGACTTGCTGGGTGTGCAATGCAGCGTCGGAGAAATTGCCGCCCTGATAGAGCAAAGTGACGAATTTATCGGATACGACTCCGCCTGCCAGCATATTGCCGCCGCTTTGGGAGTCAAAACCTATACGGTCTTTGCCGGCACCAATAACGTGAAGTTCATTCGTCGCTGGCACGCCTGCGGCCCCAATACCAGCGAAATTCTGTTTGTTGATACCCTGACTCGCGATACCTGGATCGACGACGATGAATTGATTGACAGATTGCTCGACCTGCGCCAAAGCTGAGTTGGCCTGCCGCATAGTTCGTATCTACCCTCCCCGTTTAGCCAATTACACCTTAGTTTCTGAAGCCTTAAGAATGGTTTAAGGATCGTTTCCTATAGTGTCTGCCATTGAAACTGAAAAAGGGGTGTCGAATGACAACTGCGGCTATGACAACCAAGGTTCAATCCGGCCAGATCTCACTAACAACGGCGTCAGCGACCGGGATTAATACGCCTTCAGGCAGTTTCATGCTTGCCTTGCCTGCAGATCCTGACCGTAGTGAATACGAGCAGTTTATTGCGCAACGATTCAATGAGGCATTTGGCGCCTCGTTAATCGAGTTTTTCCCCTTGTTGCTGGCCCGCCGGGATGCTGATGCAGTCACCTCCGTTGTAGGTCTGCGTCCGGGTGACCGGCGGCCCTTGTTCCTGGAGCAATACCTGGATTCAAATCTCGAAACTGCCATAAGCGATGCCACGGGCTGTAACGTCGACCGATTGCAATTAATGGAAATTGGCAATCTCGCGTCCGTAGGTAAAACCGGAAGTCAGCTGCTATTTATTTTGCTTACCGCCGTGCTTGCGGAGGCCGGTTTCGAATGGGTTGTTTTTACTGCAACCGAGCAAATCCGTCTGCTGTTGCAACGACTTCGATTTGAACCGGTCACACTTTGCGAAGCAAATCCCGCCCGCCTGGTAAATAAAAACCAGGTTTGGGGCAGTTATTATCAGTCGCATCCAAAAGTCCAGGCTGGAAACGTCAGCGAAGCTGTGGAAATCCTTCATTGCAATCCTTACTCGGCTGCCTTGTTAAAAAAACATAAAGAAGAAATCAGAAAGCTGGCTGGCGATTTGCTGCCAGCCCGTTACCAGTTGGAGGCCTGAAATGTTCACACTCAGTCTCTGGCAACAGATACGGCAGGTCGCTTTGATGCATAAGCAGAGTATTGCCCTCTGCGGCCTGAATGGCGCGAACCCGATAACCTTTGAAAATCTGGTTAGCCAGGTTGAAGAATTGGGACTCAGGCTCGCACGATTACCGGAACCGGTTATTGCATTGATGGCGGACAATGGTCCGTCCTGGATTATTGCCGACCTTGCTGCAATGGTCAGCAATAAATGCCTGTTACCGCTTCCTGGATTCTTTTCCAGGCAGCAGTTGGACCATGCGATGAACGACGCTGGTGTCAGTCAGCTGCTGACCGACGCGTCCGCTGATTTCCTGGAAACCGGCTTCATTGACGTGGAGCCCGTCCTGTCCTCCAACACCATGATGCTGATGATTCGCGACCCGCACGAGCCTAAAGGTCTGCCACAAAAAACGTCCAGAATCACCTATACCTCCGGATCGACCGGCACCCCCAAAGGCGTATGTCTCAGCGAGTTCCAGATTCAAGCTGTCACCCGGTCACTGGTCGAGTTGACCAGATCAATCGAGGTCCGGCGCCACCTTTGTGTCTTGCCGCTGGCAACATTACTGGAAAATATTGCTGGCGTTTATGTACCACTTCTTCAGGCAGCCACGGTAGTAGCTCCAAAACTGAACCAGCTGGGATTTCAGGGCAGTTCCGGGATTGACGCCAGCCTTTTTATGAACACGATCCTGCAAAGCCGTGCGCAAAGCTTGATTTTTACACCGCAATTACTGGAAGTTGTATTACAGGCAACCGACCATGGCTGGAAGGCAAGCACTCCGTTCAAGTTCATTGCTGTTGGCGGCGGCAAGATCAGCGCTGCGGCGCTGGAAAAATCGCGGGTATCGGGGCTGCCGGTATATGAAGGTTATGGACTGTCTGAATCTTGTTCAGTTGTAAGTCTCAATACTCCCGGGAATGCAAAGCCCGGAAGTGTTGGGAGACCTTTGTCCCACCTCAGGGTGGTCATTGAAGAGGGCGAGATCATTATTCAGGGGAGCGAATTTCCGGGGTACTGTGGTGTCCAGACAGCATATCCCTCAACACGGCTTCACACCGGCGACCTTGGCTATCTTGATCTGGATGGATTCCTTTATATAAATGGACGCAAAAAGAATATTTTGATTTCCTCGTTTGGACGCAATATTTCGCCGGAGTGGGTTGAAGCAGAATTAAGCGGCATTCCTGGCATTCATCAATGCATTGTGTTCGGCGATGCCAAACCATTTTGCGTGGCATTGATCCGTGCGGCAGACAGTATTTCTGACGACATACTCCATTTGGCAATCAACAAGGTCAACGCAAGCCTGCCCGATTACGCCCGCATTCTGCGCTGGTCGCGACTCACCGCACCGCTTTCCGTCCAGGATCAAACTCTAACTTCGAACGGCAGACTTCGTCGCAGTGTAATAGCCGGCCGTTATGCCAGTCAGATCGAATCAATGTACGGACGGAACCACCCGCAAGTTACTGCCCGAATTCTTCAATCAACTCAAGTCAGTGTAACGGAGTAATTGACAATGCGCTTTTATCAGCAATTACAAAATTCAACAGAACAGGAGCGACAGGCCCTGGTAGGCGCCGAAATGATCACTCGAAGTCTGCAGGGTGACGTTGATCTTCAGGACTATGTGAACTTCCTGGAACAGGCATACCATCACGTTAAACATACGGTACCGCTATTGATGTCCGTGGGCGCCAGAATACCTGAAGAAAAGGAATGGCTTCGCACGGCAGTGGCTGAATATATAGAGGAGGAGATTGGGCACCAGGAGTGGATACTCAACGACATAGCTGCCTGTGGGTATGACAAGGAAGCAGTAAGGAACAGCAAACCGAATTTTGCCACAGAGCTGATGGTTTCCTATGCCTATGACCTGATTAACCGGATAAATCCTGTCGGGTTTTTTGGTATGGTGCTGGTACTCGAAGGCACCAGTGTCAGCCTGGCCGATCTTGCTGCCAACAAGATGCGCGAGAAACTGAACTTGCCGGTTCGTGCCTTCAGTTACCTGCTTTCCCACGGCAGCATCGACCAGGAACATATCCAGTTTCTGGAGTCCTTGATTAACCGATTCGAAAGTAAAACCGATCAGGAACTGATTACACATTCTGCCAAAGCTTTTTACCTCTTATACAAAAACATTTTTGACAGCATCAGAAATTGATCTTCTTTGACCCAGGCAACCCCCATGAATCTACAAGGCAAGACAATTGTTCTGACAGGCGCCAGCGGCGGGATTGGACAGGCAATAGCGATTCAGCTCGCCGAACACGGCGCCCGATTGATATTGGTAGGGAGAAATACGCCGCTACTTGCAGAAATAGCCAGACGACTTAGAGAAAACCCGGCGCAACACTGCATATTGTCGCTTGACCTTGAGAAGCCAGAGGGGTTGGAGGAGCTGGTCAATTTCTGTCACGGACTGCCGGATGGTATTGACGTTCTGATCAACAATGCCGGTGTTTGTGATTTCAGTTTTCTCGAAGATGTGAGCGTCGACACCATTAATCAAGTGATAAATCTGAATCTGACGACACCCATTATGCTCACGTTCAAATTGTTGCCCTTACTGAAAGAGAGCAAACATGGCGTGGTGGTTAATATCGGCTCAGTTCTTGGCGCAATCGGTAACCCCGGGTATTCAATCTATTGTGCCAGTAAAGCGGGATTGTCGCGCTTCAGCGAATCCCTGCGCCGCGAACTCGCAGACAGTCATATCAATATTCTGCACATCAACCCACGTGCTACAGCAACTGAAATGAATCCCGCAGCGGTGAATGCCATGAATGCGGAACTCGGGATTGTTACCGACCCTCCTTTACGGGTTGCAACGCAGTTGCTTACCCGGATTCTTGAAGACAATTTTTCGGAAACCAGCATAGGCTGGCCGGAACGACTCTATATAAAAATAAACGCCTTGATACCGCAGTTGGTAGACAAATCGTTTGCCAGAAACCTGCCGATAGTCAAACGCCACGCCAGGGCCAGGCATTCGGCGCTTGAAAATATTGCTGACAATTTAACCTGAATTTTAACTCGGAGATCATAACCATGAACCGTACAAAATCTTACCTGATCACTTTGATCGCTGCTTTTACCGTTTACAGCACGCCTGTCTGGGCAGATGCTGAAAGTGAAGTGCAGGTATTACAAACCCGTTGGGCTGAAGTCAATTACCAGTTAAGCGGCGATGCACAGGCGAAAGCTTTTGAAGAGTTGGCTACCCAGGCAGACCAGGTTACCAATCACTATCCCGATACGGCCGCTGCCTGGATCTGGAGCGGCATCATAAAGTCCACCTATGCTGGTGCAAAAGGTGGTCTTGGCGCGCTGTCAATTGCCAAAGCGTCAAAAAGGGATCTGGAAAAGGCCATGAAGATCGATGCCGCCGCACTGGATGGTTCGGCCTATACCAGTCTCGGTACGCTCTATTTCAACGTGCCAGGCTGGCCAGTCGGTTTTGGTGATGATGACAGGGCCGAAGAGTTGCTGGCCAAAGCCCTGAACATCGCGCCTGACAGCATTGATACAAACTATTTCTATGCCGAATTCAAGCGCAAACAGAAGGACTACAAAGCTGCCAGGGAGTACTATCTCAAAGCCCAGTCTGCCCCGGCTCGACCGGGTCGTGAATTGGCTGATTCTGGCCGACAGGGTGAAATCACCAAAGCACTCGCTGACTTGAATTAAGGGTTATAATCCGCCAGCGTACCCATTGTGCGGATTATTTCCCATGCAGATACTGCTGGTTGAAGATGACGATTTGCTGGCGGATGGCATTGTAGTAGCTCTCAGACGGGGCAACTTCAGTGTCAACCGGGTGAGCAATGGCAAGGATGCCATGCTAGTCACGGATACCTCTCAACCGGATATTATTATTCTCGATCTCGGTTTGCCGGATGTGGATGGAATTGATTTGCTGCGCAAGATTCGACATTCCGGTTTTACCAATCCGACCCTTATATTGACAGCAAGAGATACCTTAAAGGACAAGGTTCGCGGCCTCGACAGCGGTGCTGATGACTATCTGGCCAAACCTTTCGAGATGGACGAATTACTGGCTCGATTGCGAGCCCTGGAACGACGCATCAGCAGCGCCAACAGCGCCAATATAGCGGTGCGTGAAGTCAGTATGAACACCGATACCCACCAGGTAGAGGTAAATTCCAAACCCATAGAAATCGCGCGTCGCGAGTACATGTTACTCAAGGCATTGATGGAAAACGTGAATAAAATCCAAACCAGGGAAATGCTTGAGAGTAAACTCTACAGCTGGGGTGAGGAAGTGAGCAGCAACGCTGTGGAAGTACACATCCACCATTTGCGCAAGAAACTCCCGACCGGATTTGTCCAGACGGTACGAGGTGTCGGATATGTAGTGAAAGCAACTTGACGACATATCCGTATCTGATCAACATGACATCCATTCGACTTTTTCTTACCTTGACGATCATAGCAATCATCACTCTGGTGAATTTTGTATCCTCCCTGCGAGGATACCAGGAGAGCATGGCCGAAGCAGAAACCTTGTTCAATCAACAATTGCTGGAAAATGCCATTTTGCTAAGCAATATTTTGCCAGAGAATGATGCCTCGATAATGACTGATCGACTCATGTCAGAGCGAACCACCAGCGAAGACAATGCGCCCGGGTTTCTCGCCACCGTGGTATTTCAGGTATTTGACCGCGACGGGAACCTGATGCTGAATTTCAATACCGATGCAAAGACTCCTGTACGACAGTTAACCGAAGGCTATAGCGACGTAAACTTTGACGGTTATCGTTGGCAAACACTTGGTTATTATGACTACGCCACACAAAGATGGATCTTGACTGCCCAGCGGGATGACATTCGCTTCGCGCTGGCAGAACAGGTAATTCTCGAGTCAGTTCTGCCAATTGTAATTGGTATCCCCATAGCCGGGATCCTCGCCTGGATACTGATAGGTGCCGGTTTACGCCCTATTGCCAGACTGGCCGGGGAACTTGAAGGCAAGGAAATTGCCGATCTGTCACCGGTGGCTATTCATGGTCTGCCGCGAGAACTGGAACCTCTGCAGCAATCCACCAACAAACTGCTGCATAGACTGCAGGCCTCTTTCGAACGCGAGAAGCGTTTCGCCGCTGACGCGGCACACGAACTTCGCACCCCGATAAGTGTATTGAAAGTACAAATGCACAATCTGCTGGCAGAACTGGATTCGCCAATGAAGTCAGCAGAGCAGTTGAAAACCGGCATCGATCGTATGGGTCATCTCGTAGAGCAGATTCTTGACTTGAATCGGACTGCTCCAGATATTTATATGGCGAATTTCGAGACCCTGGACCTGTATGGGCTGTGTCAGAATACAATTCGCGAGAATTATGAGACTTTTGTCGCCAAGGGGCAGGAAATCGAATTGCAGGGTGAGAATGTGTTTATCGAAGGTGATCGGTTTGCCCTGCAGACATTGCTGAAGAATCTGCTGGATAATGCGAGCAAATACACACAAGCCGGAGGCAAAATTACACTCAGCACAACAACGGAAAGTGAGTCAGTCAAGTTGCAGATAACGGACAACGGGCCGGGGATTCCATTGCCAGAGCGAAATCGCGCATTCGAACGTTTCTACCGAGTGGGGGGCGATCGCCATTCAACAACCCAACCCGGCTGTGGCCTGGGACTGGCTATTGTCAAACACATAGTTGATTTACATAAGGCAAGTATAGCGCTGGGTTCCGGCATCGGCGGCGAAGGACTAACAGTGACCATCCGATTTAACAAAAGTAAATTCGGAAACAGTAATGTATAGATCGGCAATAACCACATTCCTTCTGTTGATG
>JBBDXV010000032.1:0-1386 GCA_040902165.1 Pseudohongiellaceae bacterium | reverse complement strand
TTTTGCAACCAATAATGAATTGTATTGGATGCGTAGAGATAGATATCCCCGTCCACTATTGCGACTATTGGCAAGGATACTATTTTGCCTGTTGACACTGGCTGGCTAATGGGTGGGTGACCCCATTTATCTGTTCCACATCTGTTGCAGCACGGTGCTGCCAAATTGCTGCTGTCCCTGCACCAGCTGCTCGTGCAGGCGTGCTGCTATTTCAGGGTATTCCCGGGTGTAGCTATAAGTTTCTGACGGATCGGCCTGCAAATCAAATAACAAACCATTGGGACTGTAGTAGGAGTCAGGGTTGTCGAAACTTGGAATGGCGACACGATAGCGCGATTCCACCACCAGTTTCCAGCGCCCACTGCGCACGGCAGTAATACGGTCGTTGTCGAACAGGTATAGCAGCTCATGAGGCGAAGCGGCGGCATCACGCAGCAGTGGCAGGATATCCCGGCCATCGATAGGCCGATCAGTTGGCAGTTCACCACCGGCCAGTTTGACGACGGTTGGAAACAGGTCAATGTTCATCGCCGGTTCACTTGATACCTGCCCTGCCGGCAGTACCGATGGCCAACGGGCAATAAACGGTACCCGCAATCCTCCTTCCCACGACGAACCCTTGCGATCCCGAAAGGGGCCAGGACTCCCTTCAAACCAGGGACCATTGTCAGAAGTAAATATCACCAGGGTATTTTCATCCAGGCCATTGGCCTCGAGCGCGGCCAGTATTTCCCCCACGCTCCAGTCGATAGTCTCGACCGTGTCACCATACAATCCTGCGGCGGACTGGCCGCTGAAGCGATTGGATACATGCAAGGGCACATGCGGGAAGGTATGCGGCATATACAACAGGAATGGCTGTTCACGATTGGCGGCGATAAAGCGCACTGCCTCTGCCGTATAACGCTCGGTCAGCGTGCTCTGGTCAACAGGGTCTTCAATAATCTGGTCACCACGAAACAGCTGCAATGGCGTCATGTCATTGCTGTGCAATAAACCGAAATACTCATCGAAGCCGTTTTTCATTGGCGACCACTCGGTGCGACTGCCCAGATGCCATTTGCCAAACAGGACCGTACGATAGCCCAGGCTCTGCAAGGCTTCAGCAATGGTGATTTCCGTATCGGCAATATGAATCTCATTGTCAGGACGGGCGACGTCATTTACCAGACCCAGGCGTATGGGATAACGCCCGGTGAGCAGACCGCCACGGGCTGCAGTACATACATTCGCGCTGGAATAGAAGTTGTCCAGCAGCACTCCTTCCTGCGCCATGCGATCGATATGGGGTGTGCTGATCAAGGTCGAGCCGTAGACGCCAATATCTCCATAACCAAGATCATCGGCCATGATGATGACAAAATTGGGAGGCCGCTCGGCTGCCTG
>JBBDXV010000031.1:0-1390 GCA_040902165.1 Pseudohongiellaceae bacterium | reverse complement strand
GGATCAGTGCTGTCACCATAGGTAAACGGAAACAGATCATTGGGGAAGAGCAGGTTCTCATGTTGCCCATTGGTGCGGGTCGGCATGGCGAAACGATTGTTGAACATACCCATACCGGAACCCGTGATCACCGGAATTACCCCGTCGAATACCCGTCGTCCTTCGAGATCCTGATTAAAACCGTCGTAGAGAAACAGGCGTAATAATCTGCCGCTTTGCGAGTTACCGATGGCGATGCTGCGTTCCAGTGGCGGCAAATTGAAGCTGGCCAGTTGCGGTGCCAGGGCAGCATCATCTGCCGCGCCATGCAGCAACAGTGACATGCTGTCCCGGATGCCTGCCATGCCAGCGCCAGACAATACTGGATTCATGGCTTCATAGATCAATTCGTAGACGTAGCCGGGGCGCAGGCCGCCATCGACATTCAAGGTCACTACCGGCTGATTGCGTCCCTGGGGCCAATTGACGGCAAGATCAAACTGGCTGCGCTCCACAGGCACCCGCGGATCAAGCAGATTGAGCCGAGTGGTCAATGTAGCAGCGCGTGCGCCCGCGGTTGTCGGTTCGTAGGACAGATGTCCAGCGCCGGAAATATTGACATCGTTTTCAATCTGCGCGGTGGTGATCTCGTAGCGCACGTCGCCGGTAATCGGCTGCTGCGCAGAACCGACGATCGGCGCATGCAGCAATATGCGATTGGCACCCGCTTCCAGCTCATTGATCCAGCCGGTCAGCAGCCAGGTAAATCCCATCTTTGACAAGGGATCGTCGGTCAGGGAAATTTCCGGGGCCACCCTGCCGCCGCCGCGATTGTTCACCATGTAGACGAGGCTGCCGTTGGCGATATTGGCAGTAGGCACCAGCAGTTTAAAATCAGCGGAATATTCCACCAGGCCTTCACCATTGACCGGGGCGTGCCGGATATCAACTACCTTGCTGTTGTCCGGATCTTTCGGGTCCAGGGTGAAATGCATAACCCCCAGAATCCGTTCATAGGAATAATCGACACCCTCAGCGGCAAGCTGTTCACGACTGCTAATCTCTATGCGGGATACCTGGGCGCTTGTTGGTAGCGCGATCAGGAGCAACAGGAGAGCAAACGGCAGGGCTGAAATACGCTGGGGGACTGAAGCTTGCATAGGGAATGTTTCCTTTTTCTGGCTGCGTTCTGGGTGCCTAGCGTGATTGGATTTGTGGCAGGCTAAGGTAGTTTTAGCGGCGGGTCAATTACCTGGGGGGCCGGGTCTTGCGTCAGGTGGTGTTGTGGGTTGCTGAAGACTGCTCGGGTGAAAGGCACCGGGGGGGGTAATGTGGTGTGCTTGAAGACTGCTCGGGTGAAAGGCACCGGGGGGTAATGTGGTGTTGCTGCAGACCGCGCCCGTCACGGGTG
>JBBDXV010000030.1:2602-9155 GCA_040902165.1 Pseudohongiellaceae bacterium | reverse complement strand
AGCAATGCGGCTAAAAGGACTGCGGTAAAAACTATCGGTGACATGGATCAATCGGCATGCAGCTTATCCGGTTACGAGTACCGGCTTTACTTCAATTTCGGACTTGACCGAATTGGCGATAAAACACAGGTCGTGAGCTTGGTGATGGATTTTTTCCAAAGTCTGTTGATCCGGAATTTTGTCACCGGAAAAGTGATAAGTTTCCTATAAACTGCCAGAAAAAACGACACTGGCACTCATTCATGATTGTTTAACTTGGAGACATTTCTTTCTCAGAAAGCTCCTGCGTGATATTCGCAATCTTGGTCATCTTCGCTTTCGTAATGAATTGTTTGTTGAGAGGATTCTACTCGGTAAAAGTATTGAGTATTCCAGCAATAGTCATCCCATATCAAAATGAAACCTGTTGCCGAATCTCGAATTCGAGAATAAACGAAGTCTCCTATGAAAAAGTAGTTAACTGTATTTCCTGTAACCTGTCCGCCATCGGGATATGCAAGAAGGTCCCCGCCAGGCCAACTGGCGTCTAGCTGGAAGGGAGTCGTTCCATCGTGTTTGTAGACGTCTCCTGTCCATAGGGCTGACATTATTACAAGATCCACATCAGGGACAATTTCCTCATCAATAATTTCAAAATCACAGACGTTTACTACCCAGTAATTAACATCTGGGAAATAAGGTAACCAATGATCACATGTAAACGTCATGGAAGCGTTTGCGTTTTTAGGTGAGAAGACTGAACCGAGTAAGATTGTGCCGACTAAAAGGAATAGTTTCATTATCATTCCCCGCACGAAAATTTCATTTGCTTGATATCGTTACCTGTGGATCGAACAAAGTCTGCCCACATAACATTATTAATGTTATTCCGGCTCGAGAAGCCGGCCAAATCAGTTTTTAAAACTTCTACTGCATCCTCACCGATCTTTTCGCTCAAGATATCAAACATGTTTAACAAAGTTTGATTTCTTTCCAAACGGGTCGCATCTAACGACTTTTGCTTGTTCAAAGCGTTTGTCGCTCGTTGTTGTTCTGTTAAATGGACTTCGTCAATTGCCCACTCTTCACACATGGCGACAATATTTTCTTGAGATATTTTTCGATCCTCAAGCTGCATTTCCATCAGTACTAGGTAAACATCCGATAACTGAGACTGAGATAATTCAAGT
Organism: Pseudohongiellaceae bacterium; assembly: GCA_040902165.1. Lineage (GTDB taxonomy): Bacteria > Pseudomonadota > Gammaproteobacteria > Pseudomonadales > Pseudohongiellaceae > NORP240. Next base: position 7,986 of record JBBDXV010000030.1, on the reverse strand, counting down.
TGCGCTTCAATGACTGCAGGTGACGCTTGCATACGCTGAAAGAGTTTGTGAAAGTACAGATTTTCAACTACTAGTCCCGTATCTTGTGGAAAGGAATCTAATGCTTCCACAGTTGGACTAGGAATAGCATCGCGAACCATGTCACGGATCGCTCTTGCGCGTGACTGGTCCGACTCTAAGGGATTATTGAAAACTGAGTTGCTGTTGTTCTGGCCATTTGCTGACCCCGCGATGCTCAATATCAACAGACTTGCGGCAGCTTCTTTTATCATTTGTGAGCTCCGTGTATGTGAATAGATTGATGGAAGTAAAGGTAAGACCGGTCTGAAATAAAACCTGATACGAACCTACTTAGTCTTACTGTCTTGATCTTGGCGAGCACTACTTTTGATGCATTAGTGCTAATACCGTGCAGGATCAAATTTCAGTTATTAACCAAATTCACGATAACTCCAGTGGCAAATATCTTATGTAGTTTTTTCCCACAAAAACGACGAGTTACCTCACTTCTGCGATAAGTCGCGCGTATAAGCTCCTTGCCTGTCTGTTCTTTTGCTTTTTCGAAGCCAGTTTCGACGACAAACAACTCGAGTTCAATTTCAGTTCCGACTTTACTTTGAGTAGTCGGTGGCCTATTGCCAGGATACGAACTTGAAGAGTGTTTCCTGAAGTATTGAAACCGTTATGGAGGCCCCGACCGCAGTACGATCTGGGTTTCTAACCTGAAACTGGAGAAGAGTTCGGTTTTGAATTCCTCACGGAGATGCAAGCTATTGCGGATGTTACCTTGTGCCTGGAGGTTGAGAATATCCTGCGCGCCGACAATCAGCGTGAGCCTATCGAGTACATCGACGTCAGAGGCAGCGGGAACAGGAATGGAGTGGCCAGCAATGACGAGGCTGCCGTGGTCACGGCGATCACGACCAGTCGATCACCACTGACCTTGATCAGCGCATTCCAGACGGCATGCAGCAATGCGGCTAAAAGGACTGCGGTAAAAACTATCGGTGACATGGATCAATCGGCATGAATGTTATCCGGTTACCAGTACCGGTATGACATCAATCGTGGTCAACACCGAGTTGGCGATAAAACAAAGGTCGTGAGCGTGATGATGGATTTTTTCCAGGGTCTGCTGATCCGGAATCCGGTCACCGGAAAACCTGGTATGCGGATTCAGAGTTACGATGGTCATCACCATTTTGCCTTCAGCATTTTTGTCCATGATGCCCTGTGCTTCATCGCGGTAGCTTTCCACCACATAGCCGCGTTTTGCAGCGATAGAAAGAAAGAACAGCATGTGGCAGGAAGACAGGGAGGCCACGAAGGCTTCTTCAGGATCTACATGGGCCAGTACTGACCAGGGTTCCGGTACTATTTGAGGTGAAGCAGAAGCCGGCACTGTCACGCCACCGTCGAACAGCCAATGATGTTCCCGGGAATACTTGTTTGCCAGAAAGTCAGGACCGCTGTTGGTCCAGTTGATGGTGGCGATATAAAGCGACATGGGCGAACCTGCAGGTGGGAGACGCTGCATTATCCTGCAGCTTGCGGTGGTGACACAATGATTCGCTTTGATCCAGGGCAGGAAGCCGGTCACGTCAAGTGCTAGACTGCACCGGTTCGCATATAAAGGACCGATTGCCATGAATGCCCTGGTTTCCGATGCTGAATCCACTCTGCGCCTTTTGGTGTTTCTCGGTGTATTGCTGGTGCTGGCGTTGTTGGAGTGGCGATTCCCGCGTCGGCCTCTGCATTACTCGCGGCCGCGTCGCTGGTTCACCAACTTTGGCATCAGTTTTCTTAATACTGCGATCGTGCGGGTACTGTTGCCAATCGTTGGCGTGGGGGCTGCACTGCTGGCAGCAGAGCGGGGCTGGGGGCTGTTTAATGTCCTGGCAGTATCTGCCTGGTTAAGTATTCCGTTGTTTCTGCTGGTGTTCGACCTCACCATTTATTTTCAACACCGGCTGTTCCATCTGATTCCGGTGTTATGGCGCCTGCATCGGATGCATCACACCGATCCGGACTATGATGTTTCCACCGGCAACCGATTTCATCCGCTCTCAATCCTGCTGTCCAGTCTGATCAAGCTGGCACTGACCGTGATCCTGGGTCCGCCAGCGGTAGCGGTGGTAATTGCTGAAGTGCTGCTGAATGCCACGTCCATGTTCAACCACAGCAACGTGTATCTGCCGCTGTGGCTGGATCGACGCCTGCGCCTGCTTATCGTGACCCCGGACATGCATCGGGTGCATCACTCTATCGATAGCCTGGAACACAACCGTAACTTCGGGTTCAACTTTCCGTGGTGGGACCGATTGTTCGGCACCTATCAGGATCAGCCGCAACTCGGACATGAGGCGATGCAAATTGGCATTGCCGGATTTGAGGATGATCGCAGCGTGAAACTGACGTCCCTGCTGGTGCAGCCGCTGCAGAAAAATTAGTTTTTGATGCGGGATGCGCAGGGGCGGCAACCGGGAAGCTGATCATTCATTGTATGGATTCCGCGCCTGAATCAGGCTTGTTGCTGAATCGTGCGCGGTCCCGCCAAAGGAAAACACATAACACACAAAACGGGACAGCTGACACCAGTGCACCGGTTAAACCTGCGCCACGGTCATCAGTCAGATTCCAGATCAACATGCCGATAGCGATCTGTGCCGTATAGAGCAGTGCCCAGGGATGCATCCAGGCTTTCATATACCAGAATCCCCAGACGCCGGCGGCATAGATGGCCCAGTGCAGGGGTTCAGTCAGCTTGGCCCACCAGCCGGTTAATACCACACCGAACCACACCTCCTGATCCGTTGCCACCGGCTTGAACGCAAAGTCCCATGGTACATACAGCACAGCCATGTAAGCGCAGAACAACATCAGTGCATTCATCCACACCGGTCGATGCTGTAGATTGCTGCGTAAAACGGTATATGCCGACATTGAGTTTCTCCAGCGCCACAACAAGTTCTAACGCGGAACCGGCGCATAGGCCCGGATCGCGCCGGCCCCGGAATGATAACTCTCGGTAATCGCCTGCATCACCAGGGTTGGAAACAGGCGGCGGATGTCGGCGCCACCGCCGGTCAACTGCATCATCAGTATCATCACGGTCTTTTCGGTCGGGTCGATCCAGTACAGCGTATTCCACGCACCACACCAGCCAAAAGAACCGGGCGTCAGTGAGCCGTCACGCGACAGACCCACATCAGTCACCATCACAAAGCCCAGCCCGAAGCCATAACCGTCACTGGATACGCAGGCACGTACCGGCAGATCGCCCACATGATTGGAAGCCATCAGATTAACCGTGGTCGGACTCAGGAGGCGCGCACCATTGTATTCGCCGCCATTCAGGATCATCTGCGCAAACTTGAAATAATCTCCGGCAGTGGAGAACAGGCCGTTGACCCCGGCGAAATATCGGGTCGGTCCGCGACTGCCGGGCTCTTCCACCAGATCCAGTGCATCACCGGATTGTGCGGGTCGATAGAGTGCCGCAATGCGGTTGTTATACTCTACCGGCACGTTGTACCAGGTTTCATTCATGCCGAGCGGTTCAAAAATGCGTTCCTTGAGAAATTGATCAAGACTTTGGCCCGAGATTACCTCGACCAGATAGGCAACATAGTCGGTCGAACTGCCGTAGTCCCAATCATCGCCGGGAGAAAATCCCAACGGCAGGTCGGCCCTGGACAGGATGGTTTCACCGACGGTCTCGCGACGTGCGAGCAGTGCCTCTTCCCCCGGGCTCAATAAATCACGGTCCGGATCCACGCCTGCGGTATGCGACAGCACATGTCGAAACGTGATCTGCCGGGCTGCCGGCTCGCGGGCCACGCCATTGACTGTCTGCCTGACTACGGTCTTATCGGCAAACTCAGGCAGATAACGGGAGATCGGATCATCGAGCTGGAATCTGCCTTCCTCAAACAGCATCATCAATGCGCTGCTGACGACCGCCTTGGTCATGGATTGGATAAAGAAAATGTCATTCACTTCCATCGCATCGTTAGCTTCCTTGTAACGTTCGCCAACGGCACTCAAGTGCACGACCTTGTCATCCCGCGCGACCAGTGAGACTGCGCCAGCCATCCGGCCGTCTGCAACCAGCTGCGAAAGCGCCGTATCCAAACGTTCAAGCCGTTCGCTCGACATGCCGACGCTCTCTGGGGTTGCCATAGGCAGGCGCTGGGCGTGGATTGAAATGCTGAATCCCAGTGAAATGGTTAATAGCGCGATGCAGGTCAAGGTTGGCTGGTGCATGGGATTTCCTCCGATTTTATTGTGCTATTTTATTGTGCTATGGAGAATAGACAGTCAAGCAGAACGCGTCCAGATTAAATTGCAGCTGATTTTTTTCGGTTTACTTGCCGGGCTCACACCGCCAAACCCTGAATCAGTTGATTGTTGCCGCTTTGGAATCAGTTAACGCATCGCGTTCCAGTTGATACAGGAAATAGGGCGTGTCGTAGAGCTGGGTGCACTCGTCCTGTTGCCAAACCGGAAGTTTTGCGCACTCCTGCAAATGACTGAACTGGAAAGATTCGTAGATTTGTTGCGATGAACAGGCTGATAGAGCGCAAACGCAGCTGATCAGCGTCAATCGGCATAGGGTTTTCAGATTCATGGGGTTGTTCAACGCAGACCTGCCCGGTGTTTTTGATGGCCAATGCACTTTATAACCTATAGATGCGTTTAACAACGAAATATAAGGAATGCGTTACGCAAATGCTGATGGCATTAGCACCACAGCATGAAGCCAGGCCAGTATCGCAAGGTGTCCATTGAAATGACTTCACCGCTTATTAAGAATGATGCCTGGTGTGTCAACGATTTTATTGGCTAATACTCACCTTCTGTTCATACAGCCAAACCCTGCATCTCTCCTACCGCCAGATCGTAATCCATTTTCTCTCCCTGCCACTGAGATACCGCAGTGAACTCGTCAATTGCTACTCCCATGCCTTGATGCTGATGTTCAATCGCCAGACGCTCGCTGACTGACTCCTGCTCACTGAACTGGGGAAATAAAGTGACTACCACTACGCGTCGATCCGGACGTTGAAACTCAATTCGGCCAGCGCCGTAAGCAGCGCGGTATCACAGGCCAGTCGTCGCGCGGCACTGTGGGTCAAAAAGGGACCCTGCTCGATACTGCAATGATGGCCGGTGCCTCGCATCAGTGAGTCCTTTTCAATATGGATCACCAGCTGATGTCGATCTGACGGTGCCAGCGGCGTCAGACCATCATCGCCAGCGCGCAATCTGTGCTCGGCGATCCGTATCAATGCATCGGCGCGCCGCTGCGACAGGCTGTCTTCCTGTGAACTGCCTTCAGATGAGTTAAAAGACGTTTCCGCAGAAACGTGTTTTTGCGATAC
>JBBDXV010000030.1:0-2502 GCA_040902165.1 Pseudohongiellaceae bacterium | reverse complement strand
CCGTCATCGTCAAAACGCCAATGCAGTTCCCGCCCGGCGAACTGGGCCGCCGCTGTGTCTCCATCTCCTTGCTGGCTCGGATTCCTGCCCTGAACCTGTCTTTGTACTCGCTGATACTTGCGCACCAGCATTTCGACATGATGCGCAGTGCCGTGGCGGGCAATGTCCAGCAGCAAGGCTTCGTTTTGAGAAGTGGCACTGCGGGTCATGGCGCGTACCTTGGAATAGCTGATCGCACCGGTCGCAAACGCCGCATCGATTTCGGGCAGCAGGGCAAGACTTTTTGCAACGCGCACTTTCTCGCGCGCCGCGCCGAGATCGATTCCACAATAATAGTTGAGCCAGTGGGCCGGCGACTTGCTTGTACCGCCGTCGCTCCAGGCTTCCCTTTCGATGAGTGCTGCCAGCAATTTCAGAAAGCGATACTGGGCGGCATTGATATGACCGGTCAGTCTGGTAATGGCCGATACAAGGGCGGCTGTGTCGGTGGGAATTTCAATGCCGGACTGGGTGGCAACGAGGCTGGAATTGGGATCAGGAAATGCCGCCGGGAGGATGGTGACTGCATTCATTAGAGCGCTCCTTCGTCGAGGATTTTATACTGTTTTAATATACAGTATTATATCTCTATCTATTTGTATTTGCTAATGAATGTATTGTTTTTAGGTGGGTCGTTTGAGATTGAATTCAGACCAAAAACAAAACGCCCCGGACCAATTCATTTGGCCCGGGGCGTTGTTGACTGCGAAGTGATGCTTAGGGCAACACGTAAGCGACCAACTGGGCCGGACTGCTTCTGCCGCCGACGAACAGGGCCAGGTACTGCTTGCCATTGTGTTCGTAGGTGAAGGGCAGGCCGGTTTGGTTATCCGGCAATTCCATCACTGCAACAACTTCACCAGTCTGCTTGTTGATGGCGCGCATTCTGGGACCGGCATCGGCGGAGCCATTGCCCTCAGCGACAAACAGCAGCGACCTGGTCAGCAGGATGCCGGAACGAGTCGGGACACCGGTGGGCGGCAGATCAACCCCTTGCAGCATTGGGTGATTCTTGATGCGATCCGGCGTGTCGGCATTGGCAATCCACCACAGATGATCTCCGGAGTTCATATCGATCGCGGTAACGCGGCCATACGGTGGTTTGACGATTTCGAGCCCTTCAACTCTTGGGACGCGGACCCCGAGGCCCTGGCTCAGGTCGATGTCCGATTCCGGATTCTTTGCCAGTGACAGGACTTGTAGTTGTGTTCTTGAAGGTACGTAGAGAATGCCTGTTTCCGGGTCCAGCGCCGAGCCTTCCCAATTGGCGCCGCCTGTGGAAGAGGGCAGGCTCAGCAGACCTCGTGTACCGTCGGTCGCTTCGGTCAGGGAAGGCGGCGTATACATCTCGTGGCTGAGGCGAAAGCCCTGCACCGACTCCAGCGCCAGCGCGCGCAGCTGCGGGGTAAAATCGATCAGGTCACTTTCGCCAAAGCCCTGGCGATCAAAGGCTACGGGGCGAGTCGGAAACGGTTGGGTTGGCGAATACCACTCGCCGGGAACATCACCAGCAGGTACCGGCCGTTCGACGATAGGCCAGATCGGTTCACCGGTCAGTCGGTCGAAGGTATAGACCCAGGCTTGTTTGGTCACCGCCATCACGATCTTGCGACCATTGGGCAAATCGGCAAGCACCGGTGCCGAGGGAACATCCCAGTCCCAGATATCATGATGAATGAACTGGTAGTGCCATTGACGCTCACCGGTTTTGACATCCACAGCGACCAGGCCACTGGAAAACAGGTTGGCACCCGGCCGGTCACCACCGTAGTAGTCGCCGGTCGGATCTTCTATCGGTAAATAAACAATCCCCAGTTCCGGATCGCCGGAGATCGGTGCCCAGACTCCGGAATTGCCGGTGAATTCCACGCCCTCGTCGAGCCAGGATTCAAAGCCGACTTCACCGCGCTCGGGAATCGTGTGAAAAGTCCATAACAATCGACCCGTGTGCACATCGAAACCGCGAATATCACCTTTGACATTGATCCTGGAACGTGGCCGCCCGCCGGTCCGGTGCGCTGCGCCGACCACGATGACATCATTCATTACCAGGGGCGGGGCAGAAAGCCCGATATCCGGATAGGGATAGCGGGGATCATCGGCATTGCGCAGGCCGACGTACAAATCGACGATACCGTTGACGCCAAAATCAGGGTCTGGAATGCCGGTTTTGGCATCGAGTGAAACCAGTTGATAACCGGGTGTCACGTCAATGACCCGTGCTTCATCCCCCTCACGCCAGAACGCGACGCCACGGCCGGCACCTTTGCGTGGCGCTTCATCGAATCGAGCGCCTTCCTGGGATCTCCACAGCCACAGTACCTGACCGGTCGTGGCGTCCAGTGCCACGACGTCCCTGGTGCTGGCGATATTGGCATACAAAATGCCATCAATTTCGAGCGGAGTAGACGGATTGTTGAAATCGGCAGAGGGTCCAAAATTAGAAGTGGAAAAACGCCAGGC
>JBBDXV010000029.1:0-9209 GCA_040902165.1 Pseudohongiellaceae bacterium | reverse complement strand
ATCAAAAGTGCGTCCGGGTAGCGTTGGAATTCGGCGCTGCACTTAAGGCGTGGGAGGGAAGTCCGGAGGACCGGCGCCAGGGGTCGTAGCGACTGGTCTGTCCCGCGCCTGACCCACAACGAAATCAAGTGAATCTGACCCCCTTGATTTTTATGCTTACTTTCAAGTAACAGCCGAAAATCAAACTGTGACACTACCCAGGTTTCCGCAAGTCACAGTTTTCGCTTCTATTTGACGATAACAAGCTTGAACCTTTAATGGCATAGTCACTGGTATAGAAACACGACGTCTCCAACCATGACCGAAAACACTCCTAGTTCGGAAAAACCGCCAACTTCGCCCCGGCCGCCCCGCAGTTTATTGAAAGCCAGTGGTGTCACAGGGTCTATGACCATGGTGTCCCGAGTCTTGGGATTGGTCCGTGAGGTGGTGATTGCCCGGGTTTTCGGTGTCAGCGATGCCACGGACGCGTTCTTTCTGGCCAACCGTATTCCCAATTTTCTTCGTCGTCTGTTTGCTGAAGGCGCATTCAACCAGGCCTTTGTCCCGGTGTTGTCGGAATACCGGAGCAACCATTCTCATGCCGAGGTGCGGCAGCTGGTCAATGCAGTAGCCGCAAGCCTGGGGCTGGTTCTGATTTTGATTACAGCGGCTGTCGTCCTGTTGGCACCGTGGGTATCAATTCCGATCGCTTACGGATATCTGGACGAACCGGGCAAGTTTGAGCTGTTTGTGCAAATGTTGCGTCTGACTTTTCCCTATCTGTTGCTGATCTCTCTCACCGCATTCTGCGGCGCCATACTCAACAGCTATGACCGGTTTGCGGTGCCGGCACTGACGCCGGCGCTGTTGAATATTTCACTTATCGGCTGTGCCGTCTTGCTGGCGCCTTATATGGCCAGGCCGGAAATGGCTTTGGCCTGGGGTGTACTGATAGCGGGAGTTGCGCAATTGCTGTTCCAGCTGCCGTTTCTGGCACGTATCAATTTATTCCCGATCCCCCGGTTCAACCGCCAGCACGAGGGGTTGAAGCGTATTATGAAATTGATGGTGCCGGCATTGTTTGGCGTGTCGGTAAGTCAGATCAATCTACTGCTGGATGCATTTATCGCCTCATTGTTGATGTCCAATGCAGTGTCCTGGCTCTATTATTCAGATCGGCTGGTGGAATTGCCACTGGGCGTGTTTGGCGTCGCAATTGCCACTGTCGTTTTGCCAATCATGTCGCGCAAACATGCAGCGAACTCGACCGGCGAATTCGTGCAGACACTGGATTGGGCGATGCGATTGACCTGTCTGGTGGCGATACCGGCTACCCTGGCGTTGATTGTTATGGCAGAACCGTTGCTCATCACCATGTTCGAGAACGACAGGTTTACCGCGCACGATGTGGATATGGTCGCCGGCAGTCTGCGCGCCTACGCCATAGGACTTGTCGCGTTCATGGGAATCAAGATTTTTGCACCCGGGTATTTTGCCCGGCAGGACACCAGAACGCCGGTCCGGATCGGTATTATTGCCATGGTCGCGAATATGCTGTTGAACATCGTGCTGGTTTTTGGGTTTCAAATGGGACATGTGGGTTTGGCATTGGCCACCAGTCTTGCGGCATTTCTGAATGCCGGTTTGTTGGCGATCGGTTTATGGCGGTTAAAGTTGATGCGTTTCCAGGCGGTATGGACAGGGTTCGCCTTGCGTCTGCTGGTGGCCAATACGGTAATGGTGATTTTTCTGGTCTGGTATATGGGCGAATGGCAGGCCTGGCTTGAGTGGGATCTGGCATCCCGGCTGCTGCAACTCACAGTCTTGTGTAGCGGCGGAATTATTGCGTATTTTGGCAGTCTTTATATTAGCGGTCTCAGGATAGCGGATTTGCACAAGTAATTGTGTTACACCGGTAAAAGATGAAACGAAGACCCTTGATGATCTTGCTAGCCGTGATCCTGCTGACGTTGATGCCAGCAGGATCGCTATTGGCGAGCGACTGTGTCGTATTGCTGCACGGGTTGTTGCGGTCGGCATCGTCGATGTCGCGGTTAGAGGAACGACTGCAAAACGCCGGATTCGCGGTAGTCAATATCAATTACGCTTCGCGAGCTTCGGAGCTGGACGATCTGGCAGATGAAGCGGTAAGCCGCGGTCTGTCGGAATGCCGGAGTCAGCACGATGGACTGGTTCATTTTGTAACACACTCGCTGGGCGGAATTCTGGTTCGCCAGTATTTCAGCGAACACAGCCAGGAACAGCTCGGCAAAGTGGTAATGCTGGGGCCGCCAAACCACGGCAGTGAAGTGGTGGATTATCTGCGAAATTTGCCGGGCTATACGCTGATTAATGGCCCGGCAGCGTCGCAGCTGGGTACCGAAACCGACAGTCCTCTCAGCCAGCTTGGGCCGGTTGATTTTGAGCTGGGGGTCATTGCCGGAACAGTGAGTATTAATCCGCTGTTTGATCTTATTGTGCCCGATCCCAATGACGGTACCGTGTCAGTTGCCAGTACCAGAGTCGAGGGCATGCGGGATCATCTGGTATTACCGGTAAGTCATTCACTGATGATGTATGACCAGCAGGTTATCGATAACGTGGTCCATTTTCTGGTCACCGGAAAATTCATTCCAGTTACGCAATGACCGGCAGCGCTCAACATTCGTCCCTGGAGGCTGCGCCGAGCCAGCTCCAGTATCTACAGGAACTCGGAATCACCGACATGCAGGAAGCGCCGGTGGATCACATCGTCAAGGTCATTGAAGAGAGTCTGGGTGAGCGGAAATTTATTGAACAGGCGCGCTGGTTTGTTCTCAGCGTCATTGCGGACTGCACCGGTGAACGATCACAGGACTCAGCCACTGGAAAGTTTCGCAGCACATTAAATTACCAGGATCAGTTAAGGCTTGCACAGCAACTGCTGGAAGACTCCGGTGCGCGCAATTCCCTTGCGTCCATTTTGCGTAACCGTCGGGCGCGTTACAAAATCCTGCCATTTGCCCCGCAGGCACAAACCGCTGCACAAGTCCTGTCAAATCAATCAAAGGCCTACAGTTTTGTCGTCAGACTGTTATCAACTGATTTGTCGGCAACAGAGTCCATTACTCCTGAAAGACCAGAGCCTGAGACGATCAATCATCGCCGCGCACGTCGCCGCCAGGCTATAGTAGTGAGGATTGACAGCTCGCGCATTGATTCGACACCCGAAGCGCTGCGGTCCAGTTTATCAACGACTGAGCTGGAACAGTTTGAGAAAGTGTTAAGCAAACCGGTAGATGAAATACTGCGGCGAAAAACGACAGTCAGAATTGCAGAGGACAGGCTCAGTCTGGCGGCAGGATTTGTGACCGGTATCGTGGTGTTTGTTCTGGCCTGGTTGCTGTTGTTGCAGTAATAGTTGGGTTAATTTGCCCGTGACATAAATTTGCCAGTAACCGTATTGACCTTGATGACCTCGCCTTTGCCCAGGTATTCAGGCACCTGAACCTCTAGCCCGGTAGACAGTACTGCAGTTTTACTTCTGTTGGTGGCAGAAGATCCGGTAACCGCCGGTGGTGTATCAACAATCGTGAGATTTACCGATGCAGGTAACTCTACACCAAGAATATTGCCGCCCATGATAAGGGCGACGATTCCATCCTGCTGTTCGGCAAGATACTCGAGTTGGCCTTCAAGATTTTCTGTATTCAGGCCGTACTGGGTGAAATCCACAGTGTCCATGAAGTAATGCGTGTTGTCGTCAACATAGGAGTACTGGACTTCAATTCGACTACAATCCGCCTCTTTGACAAAGTCATCGCCTTTATAGGATTCATCAAGTTTCTGATGCGTCTTCAGGTTGATATAACGTACTTTATAAATGGTCACGCCACCGCGAGTGGAAGGACTTTTGCCTTCGATCTGCTTGATGATATGCGGTATCCCATCAATATCGATGATCATACCGCGTTTGAGTTCGGTGGCTTTGGGCATGGTTTTTACGATCCTGGGTTGAGGTGGGCAAAAAGCTGACGCAATTTACCGAATCAAATGCCGACTGTAAACAGGCAGCTCGGGTTCCTGGGTTCGCAAGGTTTTGAGTTAAACCGGTTTTTGCCGGATAATGCCGCGGTCCACAAAAGGCGCTGGTCATGAGTGAAAGAATCAAGGAAATAGACAATCTGCATATCACCGGCTATGAGGAATTACCCTCGCCGGGACAGCTGAAAGACGAGCTTCCCCTCAAAGGGAAAGCTTTGGAAAGTGTGCTTGCCGGGCACAGGCAGGTGAAGGCTATCCTCGACCGTACCGATTCCAGGCTGATCGTCGTGGTGGGTCCGTGCTCGATACACAATTCGGAGGAGGCCAGGGACTACGCGCTTCGACTCAAACCCCTGGCCGACAAACTCAAAGACAGCCTGTGCATAGTGATGCGGGTTTACTTTGAAAAACCGCGCACCTCGGTAGGCTGGGAAGGATTGATTTATGACCCGTATCTGGACGGTACGCATCGCATTGAGCATGGTTTGCGTACTGGTCGTCGGTTGATGCTGGATATTGCCGAGATTGGATTACCTATTGCGGTCGAGGCACTGGACCTGATTTCACCCCAGTATCTGCAGGATCTGGTTACCTGGACTGCGATCGGTGCCCGCACCACTGAATCGCCAACGCATCGCAAACTTGCCAGCGGCATTTCATCCGCTGTCGGCTTCAAGAACAATGTCGACGGCAGTCTGTCGGTTGCGGTGAACGCGATTCGCTCGGCATCGGCCAATAACAGTTTTATCAGCATCACTGAACAGGGCAAGGTGGCAGTTTTCCGGACTGACGGTAATCCGCATTGCCATGTGATTTTGCGCGGCGGCAAAGCACCGAACTACGATGCGGCAAGCGTCGCGGCTTGCGAGGAAGAGTTACGCAAGGCTGCCCTGAAGGAAAATATCATGATCGATTGCAGTCATGGCAATTCACAAAAGGATTTCCGCAAGCAGGCGGATGTGCTTGATGCGGTTGCAGATCAAATTGTCAGCGGGAATCGTTCCATAATCGGCGTGATGATGGAAAGCAATCTGGAAGAAGGGAATCAACCAATTCCGGATGATCTTGATGAAATTCGCTACGGTGTTTCAATTACCGATTCCTGCCTGAACTGGCAGACCACCGAGAAATTGCTTACAGATTTCTCGGACAAAATAGTCAGTTCGCTGCGGGAGCGCAGTTAACTTCCGGCCTGAAGTCTTCCTGGCGTCTGGATGCTCTAAAGGCTTGATTTAGATCAACAGCCCGATATCCGCCTGAGACTTATAATCACCCACGATAAAAGCTGACGGTGCGTGCGGTTGCAAGTTTGCACTGCAGTTCCTTCAAGTGTGTGGTTTGTCGCTGGAGGGTGTGGTGATGACGATGTTCAATAAACTCTTGTTGGCATTGGACTTGAGTCCGGATGCTGATCATCTGTTGAATCGTGTGTCAAAAATCTGCTGCGATGATATGGAAAAAGTGCATGTGGTTCATGTCATTAAAAGCGGCATGCATGAACTGTACCGGACACCCGTGGATTGGGAAAGAAACCTGGATCTCCGGGAATTAAGAGATCATACGGTCTACAGGTTGGGCGAGATTCTGCGACGCAATGGTTTCAGCGTAAGTGCGGAAAATATTTATGTCCGCGCCGGCGAACCGGCAAATGAAATCAAGAAACTGGCCCATGAGCTTGGGGCGGATCTGGTAATTGTCGGCAGTCATTGCAAGAAGGAAGGTTGGCTCGACCTTCCTGGTGCGACGACCAATTGCGTACTGCAGGGAATTGACAGTGATGTAATGGCTGTCAGGGTTTGACTGCTGAAGACCCCTCAGAGTACTTTGCCCAGGCTTTCTACCAGGTAGTCGATATTTCGATCATTGATGCCGGCGACGTTGATGCGGCTTGAATCAACCAGATAGATACCATAGTCATTTACCATTGAACGAACCTGATCGACACTCAAGCCCAGAAACGAGAACATGCCTTTTTCCCGCCGGATAAATTCGAAATCCCGGGAGATTCCTGCAGCACCTATTTTTTTCACCAGTTCCGTGCGCAGGTTGTTGATGCGATCCCGCATCACTGTTAGCTCCTGGTCCCAATCTGCCTTCAAGTCCGGATCATCCAGTATGGTTTCTACTATGGCAGCGCCATGGTCCGGCGGCATGGAATAGTTACCGCGGGCTATCGCCGCGAGCTGGCTGCTTATCGCCGCAAAACTGTCCGCCGAATCACTGATCACCGTCAGTGCACCGACCCTTTCCCGATACAGGCCAAAGTTTTTCGAACATGAACTGACCACGAGAAGCTCGGGCAGGGATTGCGCCATGAGTCTGACACCATAAACATCTTCTACCAGTCCGTCGCCAAGACCCTGGTAGGCCAGGTCGATGAACACGGTAAATCCGTTTTTCAATGCAAGGTCCCGGATGCGTTGCCACTGCTCCTGATTCAGGTCGGCACCACAGGGGTTATGGCAGCAACCGTGGAGCAGTACCAGGTCATTGCTGTTGGCCTGCTGCAAGGTTTCCAGCATTGCATCAAAGCGAATGCTGTGGTTACGGTAATCATAATAAGGGTAGGCAACAACAGTCAGGCCGGAAGAGCTTAGCAGCGGCATGTGGTTCGGCCAGGTAGGATCGCTGACCCATACACGCGCATGCGGATTGGCCTTTTTAATGAACTCCGCTGCGAGTCTGAGTCCGCCACATCCACCGGGTGTCTGCACTGTGCAACGCCGTTGACCCAAACCGGCAATCAATTCATCACCGAGAAGCAATTGTGCCGCCAGTTCGTTGTATCTGAGAGCGCCTGCCGGGCCGACATAGGATTTGCTGTCCTGTTTCTGCAACAGACGGCGTTCAGCTTCCTTTACCGCCCGCATTACTGGAGTAATATCGTGCTCGTCCCGGTAGACACCAACACCCAGATCAATCTTGCGGGGATTATTGTCCTTGCGAAACGCAGCCATCAGTCCGAGGATCGGATCGGCATTGAGGATTGGGAGAGACTGGAACATCACGTTTTTCCTTGTCTTATCACCAGGAACCTGTGTTAGGCATGCTGGTCCATGGTTCGGCCGGTGGCAATGGCTCACCTTTCTGCAACAGTTCTATGGAAATATTGTCCGGGGATCTTATAAATGCCATACGACCGTCCCGGGGTGGTCGATTGATTGTCACTCCCTGATCCAGCAAATGCTGACAGAGCGTGTAGATGTCATTGACCTGGTAGGCGAGATGACCAAAATTACGACCGCCGGTATAAACCTCTGGATCCCAGTTATAAGTCAGCTCCACCTGTGCTTCATGGTCATCAGGGGCTGCCAGAAACACAAGGGTAAACCTGCCTTGCTGACTCTCATGTCGGCGAACTTCCTCCAGCCCCAGTTTGGCGCAATAAAAATCCAGTGATTTCTCCAGGTCGCTGACCCGGACCATGGTATGCAGGTAACGCATGCAGTGGTACCTATGGCGAAATTGTTTGGGAAAAGCAGCGTAAATACGCGCCGGTGCATCGGAATAAAGGCCAGATTCTACTGAGGCTGAGCGGGGCGGGCAACTGTATCGGAGGTATATTGATAGAGGATTCTCTTGTGTCCTGGCGCCACAGCTGGCGAAGCAACCGGAATCCAAGTATTATGCCCGGCAGCATATCTGCCGCACTCTTTGTTTTGTCGTTGGAGGTCGAAACCATGAAAAAAGCAAGCTTTAGGATAGTGTTTTCCCTGTTGACCATCCTGGCGATGGTCAATGTGTATGCGCAGGAATCAAAAGAGCAGGAAGGTCTCTGGATAGATGTTCGTACGGTTGAAGAATTCAACCGTGGTCATATTGAAGGCGCCCTGAATATTCCACATGGCGATATTGCCCACAAGATTTCTGCCATCGCGACTGACCTGGAACAGCCAATCCACCTGTATTGCCAAAGCGGTGTGCGGTCCGGCCTGGCACTGGAGATACTGATGGAAATGGGCTATCAGAACGTCGTCAACGAGGGCGGCTACCCGGCACTCGTCGCCAAGCAGCAAGCACAGCAATAATATTTTAATTTCCTTCACCTGTGGTGTATCCCGGTCCTTTCCCGGTCATTCGGTAAAACGGGATACATGGACCTTGTAATCGCTTTTGCTGTCGTTCTGGTCGGCGCTTATATTCAGAGTTCAATCGGTTTCGGATTGGCAATCATTGCGGCGCCCCTGCTTTTCATCATTGATCCTTTGTATGTTCCTGCCCCGATTACCCTCTGTGCGTTCACGCTTTCGCTGCCCAATGCCTGGAGTCACAGGCATGATATTTCATTCCAGGGACTCAAATTCGCGATCATAGGGCGGATACCGGGATCGGTTGCCGGCGCCGGTCTGCTGTTGATACTCGACAAGGAGTTATTGGCATTGTGGCTTGGCATCTCGGTATTGGTCGCGGTTGCCATCAGTGTGCGATCTTTTGCTGTGGCGCCCACCAACCGGGCATTGTTGACTGCCGGTTTTCTTTCCGGGTTCATGGGCACCAGTTCCTCCATCGGTGGGCCGCCCATGGCGCTGGTAATGCAGCATAAGGACGCCAGATTCATACGCGCCAACCTGTCAGCGTTTTTTATCGTGAGCTGTCTTATGTCACTGGCGATGCTGGCTCCGATAGGGTATTTCGGTTGGCGACAAATTCTTGTAAGCCTGCCGCTGTTGCCCGCAACCTTGATTGGTTACTGGTTTGCCCGGCAAACCTGGCATCTTATTTCACAACAAAATTTACGCCGTTTTACCCTGTTGCTTTGTTCGGTAGCCGGGGTTCTGGCGATGGCATCGTACTGGCTGTGAACTTCAGACTGTGCAGGCGCGGTCGGCCTGCGTTACACTGCCGCCCGACGTCTCATTACAAGAATGGTGTTGGTCCATGCAGACATGGCCTCATGAAATATCCCTCGCAGCATTTCGCCGGGCCTGGCCTTTGGAAGGGGAGTCGTTGTGGGCTACCGTTTTCGCCATGCATCATCACCGGATGCAGATCAAAAACATAAATATTGCCATTCCCAATCTGGAAAAAATCTTTTCCGCCACTTTCCGTCTCGCTAATTCCAAGGGTTTTCAGGCGATGAGTCTTCGGGATCTCAGTCGTGAGACCGGAATCAGCATGGGCGGTATTTACGCCTATATAGGCAGCAAGGAGGATTTGGCTTCAGCGATCGAGGAAGTGCTTCGACATCATGTGGACAAAGTCAT
>JBBDXV010000028.1:0-1404 GCA_040902165.1 Pseudohongiellaceae bacterium | reverse complement strand
CTTCAATGGCCTGCCAGTCCGCGGGGCTGAGTCCGAACATATTATTCCGCCTGTCGGTTCGGAATTAAAAGCGCAATCGACGCCAAGGACATATTCAGCACGGCATCACTCCGATATCACTAATCCAAAGCGCTGCATGATCCCGTGAGCGGCATCGCCTTCCATGTAGCGGGCGAAATCCAGCACTGCTGCCTTGCCCTCGCCGTGGCGGGTGACCACATAGGCCTGGGTCAGCGGCGCATGCAGATCTGCGTCGATCAGGTAATAGCCGCGTGTTGACATGGTGGGAAACAACGCAAGAGACAGCGCGATAATGCCGACATCCGCAGCACCGGACTCCGCCATCTGTGCTGCCTGGGAAATGTTTTCACCAAATACCAGTTTGGACTGCACCGCATCCCATACGCCGGCGGCCTGCATCGCTTCCATGGCGCGCTGACCATAGGGTGCATGTTCTGGTTGGGCGATCGCGATGCGCCGGATGTCGTCACGGGTTAAATCCCGCAGACGCAGAGTCGAGGCATCCATGCCGGCACTCCACAGCACGATGCGGCCGATGGCATAGACAGACGGCTCGGAGGCAGTCAGCCCGGCGGCCTTTAACTGTTCCGGGTATTCAATGTCAGCGGAAAAATACAGATCGAACGGAGCGCCATTGTTGATCTGGGTGAAGAATTGTCCGGAGGAACCATAGATCACCGTTGGTTCGTGCTCAGGGTGCTCGACTCTGTAGGCCTGAATAATTTCATCCAGTGCATAGCGCAGGTCAGATGCAGCGGCAATGGTGAAGTCTTCTGCTTGTGCCTGGGCAGCCAGTATCAGGCTGATCATCAGTGTGGCGATTTTGCCGGCCAGCAATTGCATTGTCCTGCACAGACCGTTCATGTTTCTCTCAAGCCTTCTTTTTTCTTTCTTGCCTCTCACGTCTCTCATGTCTCTACGCCCAATATAATATGTGAGGCTTTAATCAGCGCACAGCACTCATCGCCGGGTTTGAAGGCCAGTTCGTCCTGGCTGTCGCGGGTGATGCTGGCCGCCAGGGTATTGCCGCCCTGCAATTGCAAAACGATCTCCACAGTAATTTCGCCAGGGACCACTCTCAGCACTGTGCCGCAAAGTTTGTTGCGTGCCGAAGTACGTCCGCAGTCCGCAGCCGGTGCCAGCAGTATCCAGGAAGCCTTGATCAGGGCCTGGGCTGTCGACCCGATCTGCAGACCCAGGTCCTCGGCGCTCTCCCGCGTGATCGTCGCATACACAGAGTCGCCGCCGGCCAGCCGCAATTGCACACCTGTAGTAACCGCGCTGTGCTGAATGGCTTCCACGGTGCCGTGCAATACATTGCGCGCACTGGTTCGCATCGTGATTCTCCTGAACAGGGCCAGAGACTCACCGAGATCGCCGCTG
>JBBDXV010000027.1:7225-9261 GCA_040902165.1 Pseudohongiellaceae bacterium | reverse complement strand
AAACTCAATGCGATTGACCTGGAGTTTCGCGGCAAGAATGTATTGCTGGTAGATGACAGTATCGTACGCGGCACCACCTGCAGGCAGATCATTCAGATGGCGCGCGAAGCCGGTGCCAGAAAGGTATATTTCGCGTCTGCTGCGCCACCGGTGCGGTATCCCAATGTTTATGGGATCGACATGCCGGCTGCCAGCGAACTGATCGCCAGCGGTAAAACCGAGGACGAAGTGCAGAAACTGATCGGTGCCGACTGGCTTATTTTCCAGGACCTGGAAGACTTGATTGATTCGGCGATGGAAGGCAATCCTGCGATTACCCGGTTTGAATGCTCGGTGTTCGACGGCAAATACATAACCGGTGATGTGGATGAGGTATATTTGAAGCGACTTGAATATGCCCGTAACGACGTGGCCAAACAATTGCAGAAAAAATCATTGTCGTCCAAGCAGCAGAATCTTTTTGCTGACTTGCATAACGACGCTTAACGGATGATTTTGTTGGAGACTGGACAGCGCGGATGTATTCAGTGAATCTGGGCAAGATGGCCGGCGGGATAAAGGAAACAGCCATTGAAAAAATTGTTGAAGCGGCTGTCGGTGAAATCGGCAAAGCGCTGCTGGGCAAGGATCACCAGATCCGGCTCGCTCTTTGCTGCCTGTTTTCCGGCGGGCATTTGCTGATAGAAGATTTGCCTGGCATGGGCAAAACCACCCTCGCACATGCGCTGGCAAAGGCCTTTGGTCTGCAGTACAACCGCATTCAATTCACCAGCGACCTGTTACCGGCAGATATTCTCGGTATCTCTATCTTTGAGCAGGCCACAAGCAGTTTTACCTTCCACCCGGGACCTATCTTTGCCCAGCTGGTACTGGCTGACGAAATCAACCGCACTACACCGAAGACCCAGAGTGCCCTGCTCGAGGCGATGGAAGAGGGACAGGTGACGGTGGAGGGCGTGACCCGGGAGTTGCCACAACCATTCTTTGTTATCGCGACCCAAAACCCGGTCACCTTGGCCGGCACTTATCCCTTGCCGGAGTCACAGCTGGACCGGTTTCTGATGCGTCTGCGACTCGGCTATCCGGATCAACAATCCGAACGAGAATTGCTGACCCGCAGTGATGTGCGCGACACTGCCCGTTCCGTAAGTCAGTGTCTTTCACCGGAGGAGATCAAGCTTATCCGTGAATCTGCCGGCAAGGTCAGCGCCAGCGATTCCCTGCTGGATTACGTGCAGCGCATTATCGCCTACACTCGCAGCAGAGGTGATTTTCACTTTGGCCTGTCACCGCGCGGCAGTATGTCGGTAATGCTGGCGGCACGCACCTGGGCGCTGATGTCCGGACGCAACCATGTAATTCCTGAAGATGTACAGACCATTCTGCCGGCCGTGGTGGAGCACCGGCTTCGTGCCAGCTCGGATGAGGATGGACACACCGGTGCCTCCCTGGTGCAACGACTTCTAAATGATGTCGATGTCATCGAATAAGTCATCGGAAAACAAAAAAAACAAAAGCCAGGGTGACTCCTGGATCAATCGACGTTTCCAGGCCTGGATCGCCCGCAAAATTCCACCGACTGACAAGATTACCCTGTACCGCAGCAATATTTTTATCGTGCCCAGCCGGCAAGGCATGATGTTCATGCTGGCGGCGGCACTGGTGTTTGTCGCCGCCATCAACTACGCCATCAGTCTCGCCTTTGGCCTGGCCTTTTTGATGGTCAGCATTTTCATACTGACGATTCTGTACAGTTTCAATAACCTCAATCAACTGACCGTCAAGAATCTTCCGGCTTCGCCGGTATTCTGCGGTGAGGATGCGATGTTCCAGTTGCTGTTGCTGCGCTTTCCAAAGCGCCGGCATGAAGCGCTGGAGCTGAACTTTCCTGGCTGTAATCCAAGCCGCGTCGATCTTGTCGAGCTGGATCAGGACAAGGTGACCGTGTTTGTGCCTGCCGCCAAACGCGGTGAATTTATTGCGCCGCGCCTTCGTGTTACCACTTATTTCCCGTTAGGGCTCTGCCGCGCCTGGTC
>JBBDXV010000027.1:0-7125 GCA_040902165.1 Pseudohongiellaceae bacterium | reverse complement strand
CTGCGCATGCCTTTGTGGATCAGCGTCATCGCGCTGATATGTATCCTCTGGCGCATTACCATCTATAGGGGCAAACTGGATTACCCCGGCAAGCTTATGCGGGTCGCCGTCGTATTGTTTACCCTGATTGTTTCTGTCAGTCAGATTCGCAGTATCGGTATCGGTCTTGAGTCGGCCGCCGCATTATTGGCCCTCGGCTTCGTTTTCAAGCTGATTGAGATGCAGACCAAGCGGGATGTTTATGTCGTCATCTCGCTGTGCTTTGTCATGGCGTTGGTGGCTTTCATTTATTCCCAGAGCGCGGTGACCACCGTATATGTCGGTTTTTGTATTGTAGTAGTAATCGGGACCATGATTTCGATGAACCGGTCGCCGGCGATTGCCGACAATATGAGTACCTTGCGTCTGGCACTGAAGATCACCGCGCAAAGCATCCCCCTGATGGTAGTGTTGTTTCTGGTTTTTCCGCGTATCGCTCCATTGTGGGCCGTACCGATGCCTGCCAGCTCGAACCGCACCGGCGTTTCTGATGAAATGTCCCCCGGTGCGATAAGTTCATTGGGTCGTTCTGCGGACCTCGCATTCCGGGTAAGTTTTAATGGCGCGCAATTGCCCGCTCATCAGGATCTCTACTGGCGTGGCCTGGTGCTGGATGAGTTTGACGGAATTACCTGGAGTCGCAGCAGTAATTCCAGATTTTTTGCAGCCGCTGCCCGGGGGAACTTCAATGCTGACTATGAGGGGCGCATCAATCTCATCGGTGATCCCGTCGACTACAGCGTCATCCTCGAACCTACACAGCAACCCTGGTTATATGGTCTGCATCTGGCAGAACCAAGGTCCTCTTCGGTTTTCCGTGGCCGCAACTTTGAACTTTTTTACAGCACCATCGTCACCCAGCGTTATGGCTACAATCTGCGTACTTATCCCGAGGGCCAGACGGATGTGTTTTTGCTGAGTTCCATCCGTGCCCGCGCACTGGAAATACCGGAACAGGGAAATGAACAAAGTCGCAATTTCGCCCGCCAGTTAAGATCACAGTTTGCCGGTGACCGGGAGCTGGCGAATGCTGTGCTGGCCTATTTCAGTCAGCAAGCATTCTTTTATACCCTTACGCCGCCTGTGCTTGAAGGTGATCAGGTGGACGATTTCCTGTTCAATACCCGACAGGGCTTCTGTGAGCATTACGCCAGCAGCTTTACCTACCTGATGCGCGCCGCCGGTATTCCAGCCCGGGTAGTAGTCGGTTATCAGGGAGCCGAGTACAACCGCTTTGAGGACTACCTGATGGTTTACCAGTACAACGCGCATGCCTGGAGTGAAATCTGGTTGGCAGGCAA
Source organism: Pseudohongiellaceae bacterium (assembly GCA_040902165.1). Lineage (GTDB taxonomy): Bacteria > Pseudomonadota > Gammaproteobacteria > Pseudomonadales > Pseudohongiellaceae > NORP240. The sequence continues at coordinate 5,785 of JBBDXV010000027.1, read as the reverse complement.
AGGCTGGGTACGCTTTGATCCCACCGGCGCCGTGTCACCGGATCGCATCAATCTAGGGGTGGAAGCAGCGCTGCAGGATGATCCCGCATTTATGAATGATGCATTGTTTTCGATGATGCGTTTTCGCGGCATGAACCTGATTAACACGCTGCGCCTGCGTCTGGACGCGATAGAGTATGAGTGGAACCGCAGGGTCGTAAGCTATGATCAGGAGGTGCAGTTTGAACTGTTTGAAAGATTGTTTGGCGATGTCACAGAGCGCAAGATCCTGATCCTGATGTCGGTAATGGCGACGCTAGTATTATTCTTTGTCGCCCTGACCGTGATTCGTATTCGCCCGGATCGTCAATCCCGTCCGGTGGAAAAGCTGTATCTGAAAGTGTGTCGGGAGCTCGGGCGCGCAGGGTATCCAAGACTGAGAGGTGAGGGTCCGCGTGACTATTATCTGCGTATTGCCGAATCGAAACCGGCGCTGGCCGATGAATTCGGGCAACTTACCGAAATGTTTATGCGCCTGAATTATGCGCCGGAGATTAGCGATGATGCTGCGCGAAAAAATTACCTTGATTCCTTCCGCAAACGTCTTGTCCGGTTCCGCCTGAAACTTAACCCGATTTTCTGATTTTTACTCTGACTTCCGGTTTTCTGCGTCGCTTGCCTTTGCGACTATCACCTCACCCAGTACCTCCGCATCGTCCCGGCTCATCTCGGTTGGCTCCAGTTCATTGAATGTGGCAATAGCCTTCTCCATGTGCCGGACGAAATCGCGACAGCGACCACACATAAGCAAATGGAACGCGAAGGCGAGTCGCTGGTTGGCCGGTAGTGATTTTTCGAGATAGTCACTGGTATGAAGACTGATGTCTCTGCATTTGAGCATGGTAGTTTTGGATCAACACTCTCCGCTGACCTGATAATGATCGATAACTTGCAACAGTCGCAGGCGGGCGCGATGCAGCAATACCCTAACGTTGGAGTGTGACAGGTCAAGAATGTTACAGACTTCGTCGAGAGGAAGTTGTTCCAGTTCCCTCAAGCGAAAAACGGATTGTTGGGATTTCTGCAATTTTATGATGTTTTTGTCGATGCAATCCTGCAGTTCCTGCTCTTCCAGCATGGCCTCAGGCGTGTTCATGGTCCAGTGAGGCTGGGATTCATTCCAGTGGCCGTCTTCATGAAATCGTTCCTGCATCCAGTCTTCCAGTTGGCCGCTGCGGTCTGCGGATTCCTGAAGCAGGACCATTCTTCCTTCTTTTTTTAGTCTTGCCGCGCATTCATTGCGAACAATGGTGTAAAGCCAGGTAGTCAGTGAGGCTCGCCCTTCGAATCCGGGCAGACCGCGCCAGATGGCGATCCAGGCGTCCTGCATGATGTCTTCCGCCAGCTCCTTGCCGGCGATGGAGCCGGCAAAGCCCAGCAGCCGGAAATGACTTTTCTGCACCAGCGCATTGAAAGCAGCCTGCTCCTGGTTTCTAAGGCGGGTGATGAGTTCTGGCGGGAAGGTCAGGGCCGAGGGCATGAAAAAGTTTTAATCCTGTTGTAACAATGGTATGGCCGCGCACTCTACAAGTGGACATGAGGGTAGCACTTCCCATGTGACCAGAATATAACCTGGTTAATTCCATCAATTGTTAGAGAGGATTAAGTTATGAAGAAAAATATACTGCTTGGCTCAGCTATTGCCGCAGCGATCACCCTGGCTGGTGTGGCTGTTTCCCCTTCGATCACAGCCGCTGGCCAGGATGCAGCACCGGAAAAGTGCTATGGCATAGCAAAGGCCGCCAAGAATGACTGCGCCGCCGGTCCAGGCACCAGTTGTGCCGGTACTTCCACGGTTGACAGCCAGAAGAATGCCTGGCTTTACACGCTGGCTGGTTCCTGCGAGAAAATCGTAGGTGGCAGTTTGACTGAAGCCTGATCCACGCTTGGCTGCAACAGGATTGACTCACTGTGGTCACTTGAATCCGGTCACGGTCAGTGCCGGTATCGGACTCAAGCCGCAGCATTTTGCCGACGTTCTGAACGGCGATCCGGCTATAGGCTGGTTTGAAATTCATCCGGAAAACTATCTGATGGCAGGTGGACCCATGCACCACTACCTGTCTGCTGTCCGTGACCGCTATCCACTGTCATTTCACAGCGTCGGTATGTCCCTGGGATCAGGGAACGGGATTGATATCCGGCATATCGAACGGCTTAAGGGTCTTATTGCGCGTTATCAGCCTGCGCTGGTGTCGGATCATCTCAGCTGGAGCCGCTGGAACCAGTTTGCGCTCAATGATCTATTACCTATGCCTTACACCGAAGAAGCGCTGCAAATCATGGTCAATAACGTGGATCGTGTGCAGTCGATTCTGGGGCGATCCATCGCCATCGAGAATCCTTCAAGTTATCTGTTGCCGGGACAGCCGGAAATGTCGGAGTGGGAATTTCTGGTGGAACTGGCCCGGCGCAGCGGCGCGTCCATTTTGCTGGATGTGAATAACATCTATGTCAGCGCGCGCAATCATGGCTGGAGCAGTGAAGAATATATTCGCAGTATTCCTGCCGGTCTGGTAAGTGAAATGCATCTGGCCGGGCACAAGACCGAGCAACTCACCGACAGGAAAATTCTGATTGACGATCATGGTTCCCGCATCAGCGAGGCTGTGTGGCGGCTCTACGCTATTGCGCTGCAACACCTGGGTCCGTTTCCAACTCTGATTGAATGGGACACCGATGTGCCGATATTCGACGTTTTGCTGGAGGAAGCAGGGCGCATCGATGCCTGCCTGCAGTCGAGCCGATCGGACTCTTCCCGGGAGAAACGTTATGGCTGATTTGATGATCGATCCTGCAACTGAACTGAGCCAGTTTCAGGATCAGTTTGCTGCCTTCCTGTTGCATCGGGGAGATTTTGCGGGCGAGGATGCCGGCCTGCGCATTTACCGTAACAATGTGATGATGTCTCTGACCCGGGCGCTGGCAGCCCAGTATCCGGCGACAAAGAGTCTTGTCGGTGAGCAGTTCTTCAATGCGTTGGCTCGGGATTATGTGCTTGCGCATCCTCCGGAAGACCCCTCGCTGACATTCTATGGGGATACGTTATCAACTTTTATTGCCCAACATCATGCCTGCCGCGCATTGGCGTGGTTGCCGGACGTGGCAAGACTGGAATTCCTGTGCCAGCAGGTTCTGCATGCAGCCGATGATAAGAGCGCGGGGTTAGAGCGACTCGTCGAAATTGAGGCAGAACAGTTTGATGATCTGTTTCTGCCACTGCCGCCGGGTGCGATGTTGATGCAGTCTCGCTGGCCGGTACACCTAATCCGCGAGGAAGCCTTGCGCAGTGATCCGAACCAGGTTGCAATGGAAGACGGTGAGCACTATTTTTTATTGGTGCGACGTGAGGAGGTGACTGTGAACGTGACTGCGCTGCCGGAGCCCCAGTGGCAATTTCTTCAGCATTTGAACCGGGGTGAATCCCTGAGTCAGGCCTGGGACAAACTGCAGCAGGACTATATCCTGGCGGACGAAGCCCTGGTGTCGCTCTTGAGTCAGACAATGAGGATTTTGTCATGAACCGCCTGTCGCGAGTAATAAGCAGTCTGAACAAGCTGTTCGGAATGATTCCCCGGGATTTTTCCCTATTGCTGGCCAGAGTCGCCATCGCCACTGTGTTCTGGCGCTCAGCCCAGACCAAAATCAGCGGCTGGGAATTTCTCGATCAGTCCTGGCAGTTTTTCAATATTGGTTCCGGCACTGTCATGCTGTTTCAATATGAGTACAACCTGCCACTGTTGTCGCCCAAATTGGCAGCCTACCTGGGTACCGGCGCTGAATTTTTCCTGCCCATTCTACTGTTGCTCGGCCTGGGCACTCGTATCGCCGCATTCGGCCTGTTTCTGGTGACCTGTATCATTCAATTCCTGGTGTTCCCGGATGCCTGGCCTACGCATATCCTCTGGTTCGCGATACTGGTTTATCTGATGCGCAGCGGCGGTGGCAGACTCGGAGTGGATCATCTGCTGGTCAAGCGTGGGTAGGGACAAGCGTGGGTAGGGACACTTATAACTTAATAACTTAAGCGCAGTTCCTGTGAACTAAGTAATGTCGTAATACTGCTTAAGTTATTAAGTTATAAGTGTCCCTGTCTGGTAAGTGTCCCTGTCTGGATGGACTTTTCAGTGCCCAGCTTATAAGCTTTTCCGCTTCATCCCCCTGTCACCGCGGAGATAGCGTCATGAACCGATTCATTGCGTTATTGATTTTCAGCCTTTCCTTTGTTTCCCAACTCGCCTTCGGGCAATCCGACAACTGCGAGACACTGACTCAGCAAGAGGGCATCGTGTCTATTCCGATGCAGACTGGCGGTCGTCCGACTGTAGCAGTCCTGAATACCGGTGTGCTGCCAATCGGTATTTCAAGAATGCTTGCCCAGGATCTGGGTCTCGAGGTGGAACCGGTTCCGGCTCGCAATATACTGTGGTCAGCAATTCCGGCGATTAGCGGTCAGGTCAGCAATGTACCGATTCGGATATTCAATCAGGATCTACAGATAGAACAGATGTATGTCATGGACAATCCGGCACGATTTGTCTATCTCAGCCTGTTGATGTTCAACGACTTCATCATGCAGGTGAACCTGCCGCAATCCAGCCTGTGCTTTTTGAATCGAAGTGCACTGAATATGCGAGAGGCGAACAACATCGAGATGAAGATGGCCAATGGCAGGGTCGCCATCTTTGTCTCAATCAACGAGGCAAAACCCGTGTGGCTGGAGTTGCAACTGGAATATCCCGGTGCCGTTCGGCTGAACCGGGATGTTGCAATCGAATTGGGCCTGATTGATGAGGCCAGCACTGCTACCGCAGGCATTGCCGACAGTCTGATGTTCGGGCCCTACGAACTTGGCAATATAGCGCTGGCTTATCCGCCTTCCGGTCAGCAGGCGGGTTCGGAACTGGAGCGTCTGCAACGAATGGCACGTCGTGGTGGCGGAGGCATAGAGACCCGGGGTGTGCTGGGTTATGAGATTCTGAAACATTTTGTGGTAACGCTCGATACTGATCGCGCGCGCATGCATGTTTATGTGCCATAGGAATGAGGCTATTGACCGCACGCAAGGATATGCCGGCTGCCGCCCATTGTTGACCATGCGCGCAACTGTCAGGCCAGATGCTGATCTTTGATGACACGATTGAACACGAGGCCTGGAATCGAAGTGACCAGACCCGGGTTGTATTGATATTTGAGGTCTGGCGTCCGGAGTTGACCGGGGAAGAACGCAAACTGGTCGGCACCCTGCTGGAAGGTGTGGACAATTACGCTGGCTCATCAAGCCGTTGGAAAGATTAACTGCCAGCCAGTTTGACCGTATAACCTTTGTCTTCCAACAAAGTTTTCAATCGCTCCCGATGATCGCCCTGTATCTCGATATTACCTTCCTTCACCGTGCCACCGGTGCCGCAGCAACTCTTGAGTTCCTTGCCCAATAATTCCAGTGCCGGGGTCGGGAGCGGGATGCCGGTGATCACCGACACTTCCTTGCCGCCGCGATTTTTACGGTCCCGATGAATGCGCACGATGCCGTCGCCTTCGGCGACCTGGGCAGCGGGTTTCTTGCAGATACATTGTGCTATGGATCGGACGCAGCCCTGACAGATGCGACCCGTTTCAGTGGAATAGACTCTGGTCATATAGGTAGGGACACTTATAACTTAATAACTTAAGCTGATTGGTGGGACCTATGAATCAAGAAAATATGCTGTAACAACCGTGGTTTCCTGCTTAAGTTATTAAGTTA
>JBBDXV010000026.1:0-1414 GCA_040902165.1 Pseudohongiellaceae bacterium | reverse complement strand
GCTTCCAGTAGCAGTCCCCGGTCCTTCAGCATTTCAAGACTGTTGGACAGCGTGCGGTGTCGCGGCTTTTCCTCTACTTTCATGGGTGCACCGCGGGCGATCATCGCATCAATCAACTGATCACAGCGGCTGAAAATCTCCAGAGAAGTCATGGACGGTTCACTGCCACGAATCATTACCGCAGCAATCACCGGTACCGGCAGTATCGGAATGACAAAGCGCAGTGCGTCCATCAAAACATTGGCGAGCTCAGTCACTTTCTGAATACGGGTTTCCTTGTCGAGGTGATTGAAATCAAGCTGGCGTTCACGGCAGTAGTCCCGCATCGACACCGGAATACCAAAATTCACACTGGCATAACCGTATCGCAGCCAACGCTTGCGCGAGGATACAAACAGATTGCGGGAAAGAAAATGCCAGAGCTTTTTAAAATGATCAGCAGTGCTGCTGCGCTTGGTCTTGTCGTCCCAATGAATCAGGTTCATGTCTTCCAGTACATGGTCATAATTGATCCCGGCGGGAACGAATACCACATTACGGTCATTCTGCCAGTCGTAATTGCGCAGTATGTAATCCAGAAATCCCAATCGCGGTTCAGAGAATCTGCCGTCCCGACTCAGTCCCCCTTCCAGAAACACCGCCTGACACACTCCGCTGCGCGTCGCCATAAACACATAACGTTCCAGCACTTTGCGATAAAGAGGATTCTGTGATCCGCGGCGAACAAAAAATGCGCCCATCGCGCGAATCAGCATGTCCAATGGGAATATTCTCGCCCATTCGCCGACAGCATAAGATAGGGTGACCCGCTCGGCCGCCAGATAGCTGATCAGAACGTAATCCATATTACTGCGGTGGTTCATTACGAACACGACTGTTGACTCGGGATCTACTCTGCGCAACTTGCGTATGTCCGCAGCCGCAACCCTGACCCGATAGATAAATCGTGCGATTTTCTTGGCCAGCCAGTAAAACACCTGGAAATAGATATAGGCATTGAAAGACGGCACGATTTCCCGGGCGTAAGTCTTGACCCGCTGCTGCAACACGTCACGCGGGATATTCTCAGCCCGCGCCATGGTTTCAATCATCGCGATGATTTCCTGATCGAACATCAACTGATCGATCAATACCTGCCGCTTGGTGCGTTGCAGCGGACGTATCTTGATTTGCAGACTGGTATTGAGACGATCAACCGCCCGGTTCAATCGGCGTCGCAGAAACCAGCGCACGCTGGGGAACAGCACGCTCATGACGACCGCATAGGCAGCGGCCAGCAGGAGCAGCAGAAAAACCCAGGTGGGGAGGGTAACGCTGGTTGAGAACACGGCGGTTTACGCTCTAGTTGTTGAGTTACAAATAGACAGGCCACAAGAGCGTACTAGAGAATTCTGCGACAAACCAGACAATCAGG
>JBBDXV010000025.1:0-1417 GCA_040902165.1 Pseudohongiellaceae bacterium | reverse complement strand
TTTGAACCTGAACTTATTTTAGTTAACAGAATTCGATAACCGAGAACTCATGCCAAAGATCAAATTTCTTCCTCACGAAACCATTTGTCCAGCCGGTGCGATGATCGAAGCCGAGACCGGTGAAAGTATTCTGGACGCCGCCCTGCGCAACAACATCGCGATCGAACACGCCTGTGAAAAATCCTGTGCCTGTACCACCTGTCATGTGATCGTGCGCCAGGGTTTTGACTCACTGGCTGATGCCCTGGAAAACGAAGAGGACTTTCTCGACAAGGCCTGGGGGCTGGAACCCGAATCGCGCCTCAGCTGTCAGGCCAAAGTAGCAGACGAGGAGCTGGTCATTGAAATTCCCCGCTATACCATCAATATGGTGTCGGAAAACCACTGAGGCAGGTGAAGCGATGAAATGGACCGACGTTGGTGAAATAGCCATAGCACTGGCAGAGGCATATCCGGACCTGGATCCCACCTATGTCAATTTTGTCGATTTACACCGCTGGGTTTGTGGGTTGGATGGCTTCAACGACGACCCCGACCGCTGTGGTGAAAAGATTCTGGAGGCAATCCAGGCTGCCTGGCTGGACGAGGCCGATCGGTAGCCGATCCATATCCGCCGGATGCCGTCAGGCTGCGCTGAACAAGGTCAGAAAGCCGTGTAAAAGCAGGCAATTAGCACGTATAATGCGCGGTCTTTTTAACAGCTTGCTGGGAGCAACCATGGCGATCGAAAGAACCTTATCCATCATCAAGCCCGACGCGGTAGCCAAAAACGTCATTGGCGAAATCTATAGCCGCTTCGAAAAGGCCGGGCTGAAAATCGTCGCGGCAAAAATGTTGCAGCTCAACGGCGACAGCGCCGGCGGATTTTATGCGGAACACAAGCAGCGTGGGTTTTACCCGGATTTGATTGCATTCATGACCTCGGGGCCGGTAATGGTTCAGGTACTCGAAGGGGAAAATGCGGTAATGCGAAATCGTGAGTTGATGGGTGCCACGAATCCGCAACAGGCTGCTCCAGGTACCATCCGGGCGGATTTCGCCCAGTCCATCGATGCCAATGCTGTGCATGGGTCAGATTCGACCACCTCGGCACAACGGGAAATGGCTTATTTTTTCAAAGCGGAAGAAATCTGCTCCCGCTAGACGCTGTTCGCTGCAATACAGGGACCGGCTATATGACAACTGAAATGATCAAAACCAATCTCGCAGGGCTGGGCCGGGCTGCCCTGCAGGATTTCTTTGTGCGCATCGGAGAGAAACCATTTCGCGCGACGCAGATGCTGCAGTGGATTCATCAAAGAGGCGTTACTGAATTCGACTTGATGACAGATATCAGCAAACCCCTGCGCCAACGTTTGCAGGATACGGCCGAGATTCGTTTTCCCGAAATAGTACAGTCGTTTGATGCCAGTGACGG
>JBBDXV010000024.1:0-1418 GCA_040902165.1 Pseudohongiellaceae bacterium | reverse complement strand
ACACCTGCGGTACCGGCGGCAGTGGTTCCAACAAATTCAATGTCTCCACCGCAGCCGCACTGGTTGCCGCCTGCGCCGGAGCCAAAGTCGCGAAGCATGGCAACCGCGGTGCCAGCAGCAAGAGCGGTAGCGCCGACGTATTGGAGGCGGCCGGTGTCAACCTCAGCCTGACCCCGGAACAGGTCGCCGCAACGATTGATTCGGTTGGCGTCGGATTCATGTTTGCACCCAGTCATCACAGTGCGATGAAACATGTTATTAACGCGCGCAGGGAAATAGGCGTGCGAACGGTGTTCAACCTGCTTGGGCCGCTGACCAATCCGGCCTCGGCACCCAATCAGGTAATGGGTGTCTTTGATCAGCAGTGGATACCGGCATTGCTCCAGGTATTTCAGCAGCTGGGCAGTCGCCATGTATTGATTGTTTCTTCCGACGATGGACTTGATGAGATCAGTTCTTCGGCAGACACATTGATAGGCGAGTTGAAAGACGGCAAAGTCCGCCAGTACAAGGTCCGGCCGGAAGATTTTGGTATCACCAGGCAGAAGGATTTTCGCGCGCTGCAAATTGGCGATGCAAAGGAAAGCCTCGTCATGCTGCGGGATGCACTGGACAACAGCAACCGGGCTGCAGCGGATATCGTGGCACTGAATGCCGGTGCCGCGATCTATGCAGCAGGTGTCAGCGACAGTCTGGCCGCCGGAGTGAAAACTGCACAGGCTGTCATCGAGTCAGGTAGCGCACTGGCCAAACTGGACGAGCTTGTCGCGGTTACCGGTAAATATTCCGCCGCCTGAACAGGGCAGGGATTCTCTCCATGGGTCAGGCAACCATACTGCAGCAGATCATTGAACGTAAACGCCATGAGCTTAAACAGAACATGGCGCGCGTGTCGCTTGCCGAGCTGGAGGCTGCATTTCCGGACAGGGCTGATCGGCGTTTTTTCGCGCAGGCGCTGCGCGACAGAATTGCCAACCACCAGCCTGCAGTCATCGCTGAAATCAAAAAGGCATCGCCATCAAGAGGGGTGATCCGGCCTGATTTTGATCCGCAGGCACTGGCGCGGGACTACGCCGCCCACGGTGCAGCCTGTCTGTCGGTGCTGACCGATGAGCAGTTCTTCCAGGGCTGTAATGAGTATCTGCAGCAGGCGCGCGCGGCCTGCAAGCTGCCGGTGCTGCGCAAGGACTTTATGCTGGATCCGTACCAGATTGCGGAGTCAAAGGCACTTGGCGCCGACTGTATTCTGTTGATCGTTGCTGCACTCGATCCCGGCCGGTTAAAGGAACTGTCAGTGTATGCCGGCCGCTGTGATCTGGATGTGCTGGTGGAAGTGCACAACGAAGCAGAACTGGCACTGGCGCTGCAACTCGATACCGACCTGATCGGCATCAACAACCGCGATCTGCACAATTTCA
>JBBDXV010000023.1:0-1422 GCA_040902165.1 Pseudohongiellaceae bacterium | reverse complement strand
TCGAATTTGGTGGTGATGCCATTCGCGCATTGTCGGTGGAAGGTCGTATGACGGTCTGCAATATGGCCATCGAGGCAGGCGCGCGAGCCGGCCTGATTGCCGTGGATGAAACGACTTTAGCCTATTTACACGGCCGTCCGTTTGCACCAAAGGCAGAGCTGTGGGACAAGGCAGTAGTAGCCTGGCGTCAACTGGTTACTGATACCGATGCAGTGTTCGATCGGGTGATCGAGCTGAATGCAGCAGAAATTGACCCCCAGGTGACCTGGGGCACTTCGCCGGAAATGGTCCTGCCGGTATCGGGCCAGATTCCTGATCCGGCGGCGGAAAATGACGCCACGCGCCGGGAAAGTATTAAACAGGCCTTGAAATACATGGGGTTAGAGCCGGGAACGCGCATTGAAGACATTCGGCTGGATTATGTTTTTATTGGTTCCTGTACCAATTCGCGAATTGAAGACCTGCGCGAGGCTGCCCGGATCGTGGACGGTAAGCATATCGCCGCATCGATCGAGCTGGCGATGGTTGTACCGGGCTCGGGTCTGGTCAAGAAGCAGGCAGAGGAAGAAGGACTGGATCGCATTTTTCTAAAGGCAGGCCTGGAATGGCGCGAGCCTGGCTGCTCCATGTGTCTGGCCATGAATGCCGATCAGCTACCGGCAGGGAAACACTGCGCATCCACCTCCAATCGCAATTTTGAAGGACGTCAGGGTTTTGGTGGTCGCACGCATCTTGTGAGTCCCGCGATGGCCGCTGCTGCCGCGATTGCAGGTCATTTTGTCGATGTTCGCAATGTTATATAAATACATATTAATCAAACAGATATCAAATACAGTTGAACCATTATGAGAAAATTTGAAAAGCTGACCGGCATCGTGATGCCACTGGATCGTGCCAACATCGATACCGACTTTATTATTCCGAAGCAATTCCTGAAATCGATCAAACGCAGTGGCTTTGGCGTGAACCTGTTTGACGAACACCGCTACCTGGACAAGGGTGAGCCGGACGCCGATAACAGCCACCGACCCTTGAATCCGAATTTCGTTCTGAACCAGCCGCGTTATCAGAGTGCGAGTATTTTGCTGGCGCGTGACAACTTTGGTTGCGGCTCCAGTCGGGAGCATGCGCCCTGGGCCCTGGACGATTACGGATTTCGCGTCCTCATCGCGCCAGGCTTCGCTGATATTTTCTTCAATAACTGTTTCAAGAACGGACTGTTACCTATTGTTTTAGATAAAGAAAAAGTTTCAAAGCTATTTGAAATCGTGGCTGCCAATGAAGGCTACCAGCTGACCGTTGATCTGCCCTCCCAAAAGATCACTACGCCGGACGGTGAGCAGATTGATTTCAGTGTGGATGAGTATAAAAAGCACTGTCTGCTCAACGGCCTGGATGAAATCGGTGTGACCTTGCAGGATG
>JBBDXV010000022.1:0-1422 GCA_040902165.1 Pseudohongiellaceae bacterium | reverse complement strand
TCATTGATTCCCGGTTACGAACACGAACCCAGCCGTCACCCCGGTCAGAGTTTTACATGTTTCGCATTGCAGTAACGATCTGCCTTCTGGTCCTGGCCAGCGCTTGTTCCGACGAACTGTCGCGTACTCGTCCCTATATTCTCACCACCGCCACTACCGGCGGCACCTACTATCCTGTCGGCGTTGCGATCGCCACGATCGCCCATGCCCAGCTCAGCGAAAGCCAGGGCATTTCCCTTACTGCGATCAGCTCGGCCGGTTCGCTGGAAAACGTCAAGCTGTTGCGCGACAACCAGGTCCAGTTTGCAATTCTGCAGGGACCGTTCGGCGCCTGGGCCTGGAATGGCGAAGGACCGGTAAGCCGACCACAAACCAATATGCGCAGCATCAGTGCCCTGTGGCAGAACGTCGAACATTTTGTGCTGTTGACTGAACTGACCCGCAACGGTGATATCTACGATCTGAATTATCTCGACGGGGAGCGCTATGTCCTTGGCGCCCGCAACTCCGGTGCCGAACAGACCGGTCGTTTTATTCTTGAGACTCTGGGCATCGACTACGAAAACAAGATGAATCTTGCCTATATGGGTTATGGCCCGACCACCAGCGCGATTCAGGACGGCAATATTGCCGGTATGAATATTCCCGCCGGTGCACCGGTAAGTTCCATCACCCAGGCTTATGCGCTGATGGGCGACCGAATCACCATTCTCAACTGGACCCAGGAAGCACTCGATACGGTCAATGCAAAATATCCGCTTTGGGACTGGTATGAATTTCCACCCGGAACCTACCCCAACCAGGAAAACCTGATTCGAACGGTGGGCTCACCGAATGTACTGGTCACCCGCGATGATATTCCGGAAGAGGTCGTTTACCAGATAACCAAGGTGATATGGGATAACCTGGACACGCTCCAGGAAATTCACGGCGCCACCAATGACATGCGTCCAGAGATTGCAATTCAGGGACTGGGAGCGCCCCTGCATCCCGGTGCTCTGCGTTATTACCGTGAAGTTGGCTTGCCAATACCGGACCGGTTGCTGCCGCCCACAGTAACAGCGACTCCGGTCCTGTGACGAGCTGAACCGATGAAATCACCGCTGTTGCGCCTCGGCGCCTTCCTGTTCGCACTTTTCCACATCTACTGTAATGTGTTCGCCAGTATTTCCGAGTTGTGGCTTTCCGCAGTTCACTTCGGCGGCTTCGGTGCAATCTGTCTATTGATGACCAATGAAAACGAGTTGGTTCAGAAAGACCGGTTACGTTATTGGTTCAATGTCTTGCTGGCGGTGTTGACCGTTGCAACCTCCGCTTATCTGATTCTTTTCGAAACCGCATTGTATGAACGGGAAGCTGAATACATATTCAGTGATTTCCTGTTTTCCCTGTTGGCCATTGGTCTCGCCATTGAACTTACCC
>JBBDXV010000021.1:7709-9350 GCA_040902165.1 Pseudohongiellaceae bacterium | reverse complement strand
ATAACCTGAGACAGGCTGTCAGGGATATTCAATCCGGCACCCACAGGGTAGCCATTGTGGGAACCAGTGAAGCACCCCTGGTGCCGGAAATATTCGACGGCTTCGCGACCATGGGCGCATTGGCCGATGATGTCGCACTCCGCCAGCTCGATCATCTTTCCCCAACTGCTACTCCAGATCACCGGCGTGCCTGCCGCCCATTCGGCCACAACGCCGGATTTACTCTGGCAGAATCTGCCCAGTTTGTCGTGTTGTTTGACGACCATCTGGCGCTGGAACTAGGGGCTACTGTTTATGCTGCTGTGAACGAAGTATTTGTGAATGCGGACGGCTACAAGAAATCCATCACCGGGCCTGGATTGGGAAATTATATTTCCATGGCAAAAGCGACTGCCGCTACGCGGAATATCATCGGTGACAATGGCCTGAAGAATCGTTCATATGTACAGGCGCACGGCACCGGAACGCCACAGAATCGCACCACGGAGTCCCATATACTGAGTCAAATAGCAGCAACTTTTGGCATTGAAAAATGGCCGGTAACCGCACTGAAATCCTATTTGGGGCACTCATTGGCCTCAGCTGCCGGGGACCAGTTGAATGCCTGTCTGGGGATTTGGCGTTACGGTATTATTCCAGGTATTCAAACGACCAAAGCGATTGCGGATGACGTCAGCACAGACAGACTCAATATTCTTCTGCAACACCACGACGTTGGTGTCGGAAACATGGACGCCGTTCTTGTCAATTCCAAAGGCTTTGGCGGCAACAATGCTACTGCCTCCATCCTTGCCCCTCATATTGCTGAAAAAATGTTAGCCCGGAAACACGGCCGGCAAACCCTCAATTCTTATTTCAAAAAGAATGAATCCGTCCTCGAAAGAACAGCCAGATACGATGAGCAAGTCAACAAAGGCGCAGTTAAGCCGATTTATCGTTACGATTACAAGGTATTGGAACGTGATGCACTTTCCATAACAACCGAGCGGCTGGCTATAGCCGGCCACGCCAGGGAAGTAAATCTGCAGGTACCTAACAGCTATACAGACATGTGTGAATAACCACTGCAGAGAGTGTGGTCAGCCCAGGTTAACCAACCTTGATTGAATGTTTTTCTGCAATTCGCTGTTGCCAAAGCGCCGGTCCGGTTTGATGGACTGACGTGCCATATACATCTACCGCGACAGTAACCGGCATGTCTTCAACCTCGAATTCGTGAATTGCTTCCATGCCAAGCTCAGGGAAGGCGACTATCTTCGCAGACCGGATAGCCCTGGAAACCAGATAAGCCGCACCCCCAACTGCCATCAGATAAACCGCACGATGCTTCCTGATTGCGTCGATTGCGACCTGCCCTCTTTCAGCCTTGCCTATCATTCCCATCAAACCTGTCTGGCTCAACATGGTTTCCGTGAACTTGTCCATGCGCGTCGCAGTGGTGGGTCCTGCCGGACCGATTACTTCATCCCGCACCGGATCCACCGGACCTACGTAATAAATAAACCGGTTTTTCAAATCCACTCCTTTCGGCAAGGACTCACCACGGGCGAGTATCTCAACGATTCGTTTGTGTGCCGCATCCCGTCCGGTAAGCATCTTGCCGGAAAGCAGCAGGGTGTCGCCCGGTGCCCAGCCGGCTAT
>JBBDXV010000021.1:0-7609 GCA_040902165.1 Pseudohongiellaceae bacterium | reverse complement strand
CGGTAAGCATCTTGCCGGAAAGCAGCAGGGTGTCGCCCGGTGCCCAGCCGGCTATATCCTCGCGGGTTACCGTATCCAGATTTACCCGCCGCGCTCTCGGTCCTGCATCCCAGGTAATTTGCGGCCAGGCATCCAAAGGCGGTGGCGACAGGGAAACCGGTCCCTCACCAGTCAAAGTGAAATGCGCATGACGGGTGGCCGCACAATTGGGAATCATGGCTACCGGTAACGACGCTGCGTGGGTGGGGTAATCCAGAATTTTGACATCCAGGACAGTTGTCAGGCCACCCAGACCCTGCGCACCTATTCCGAGATCGTTGACCTTGTCCATGATTTCCAGGCGCAATGCTTCTATGCGGCTTTTCGGACCGCGACTGCGAAGCTCGTGAATATCAATGGGGTCCATCAGGGACTCCTTGGCCAGAACAGCGGCTTTCTCTGCTGTACCGCCGATACCAATTCCCAACATGCCCGGCGGACACCAACCGGCACCCATACCAGGAACAGTCTTCAGCACCCAATCAACAATACTGTCACTGGGGTTGAGCATTGCCAACCTGGCTTTGTTTTCAGAGCCACCGCCTTTTGCAGCCAGCCTGATCTCTAGTGTGTCACCTGGCACTATATCGATATGTATAACGGCAGGAGTATTGTCCCTGGTGTTCGTTCGAGCTCCTGCCGGATCACTCAGGATTGACGCTCGCAGAATGTTATCGGGATTCTGATAAGCGCGCCGGACCCCTTCATTGACCATTTCCGCAACACTCATATCGCCCTGCCAGCGAATATTCATTCCGACTTTCATGAATACGGTGACAATGCCGGTATCCTGGCAGATGGGACGCTTGCCCACTGCGCACAGACGCGAATTGATGAGTATTTGCGCCATCGCATCCCTGGCGGCAGGGGATTCTTCCTTTTCGTAAGCTGCATTGACAGCGCGAATAAAATCCAGCGGGTGGTAATAGGAAATATATTGCAGCGCGTCGGCGACGCTTAGAACCAGGTCTTCCTGGCGGATTACAGTCATTTCGGGCTCGATAAGGTTTCTGTCAGGGCAACGCACATGACTATAGGCATCAGGGCCAGCGTCAACGGCATACCAAAACGGGTCACCAGTCTACTGGTGGCAAAAAATTCATATGCTCCCTGCACCGGGTATTTTTTGTCGTATTTATTCATTGCAAGTGGCGCCATGGGGTAAACTGCCGTCGATTATGACAGCAGTAGTGATCAGTCGCCAGCCAGGGGTAACGCATGTATTCATCCAACGATCCGAATGTTATTTATTCCGTAACCGGGGCCGTATTTATCTTGCAGATCAATCGACCGGAAAAGAAAAATGCGCTCACTCGATCAATGTACCGCGCCCTCGGCGAGGGCTTCAGATTGGCGCAGGAGGATCCTGCTATAAATGTCATTCTTATTCGCGGAACCGATGACTGCTTCACCAGCGGAAATGATGTCACCGATTTTGTCAGGACCGCTGCGCCTGAGGAGGAACGCCCTTCCGTCTACTTTATGAAGTCCATAGCCTACGCTGAAAAACCGGTAATCGCTGCGGTCAGCGGTCTTGCCATTGGTATTGGCACGACCCTGTTATTACACTGCGATTTGATTTATGCCTCCGAACAATGCTATTTGCAACTTCCATTTACGCGACTTGGTATCTGTCCCGAAGCCGGATCCAGTCTGCTGCTTCCGGAGATTGTCGGACATCAGCGGGCAGCTGAGCTGTTATTGCTGGGCGACCGATTCACTGCACAGCAAGCAATGGAGTACGGTTTGGTCAGCGCGGTTATGCCTCAGGATGAATATCTGCACTATGCAATGGGCAAAGCAGCCGAGCTTGCTGCGCTACCAGACGATGCGGTTCAGACTACCAAGAGACTGATCAAGCGAAGACTCCAGAACCTTCTGCCAGGTACAATCGATCTGGAGTTGAAGGAATTCGGCAGACTGTTGCAGACCCCGGACGCCCAGGCTATCGTCCAGGCATTTCTCAATCGGAAAAAATAGTTGCCACTACAGAATGGATTCCAGGTAGTCGCGGGCGCTATTGATTTTCTTGGCCAGATAATCAGATCCGCCCCGGTCGGGATGCAGCTTTTGCATTAGCTTGCGATGTGCGTGAACCGCCTGTTCCCGGGTCACCGGCTCTGAAAGCCCAAGTATCTCCAGTGCCAGGACTCTGGTCATAGCTGTTTCATCCACTGCGCTTTCCGTAGATTCAGAACGGCCTGAAGATTCGCGCCATGCCGGGTGCATACGATCGAGATAGGCTTCGAGAATTTGTACCGAATCATATTCACCGGCAAGCTCGCCCGCCAGGTCCAGAAGTTGCGCAAGATTCAAGGTCGATAACTGCTTCCCCTGATGTTTTCCCTGCAACACAGTACCATCCATATCTCCGCTTCCGTGACGCAACTCCATGGCGAGAAATGCAGTCCGAATTCTGGAAGCCTGGTTCGCGGAGCTTGCGGCGGAATTGGCCCGATGGAAACTCATTTTGCTTCGCATAATCTGCCAAAGTGGCAACAGTCTTAACAGTGTCGGCAGCATACGCAACAAGAACGTCGCGGCAACACCAAGCGGCGCGATAATAAAGTGGATTGGTAATCTTCCAAGTATGATCATCACAATGACGACCGTCAGGAATATGCCAAGAAACAACAGTGAATATGCCTGGCGCTGATTCAGGGAATACTTTCGGGCGATAGAGTTCAATCCCCAATAGACCAGCATCAGCAAGGCTACCAACGCGACAAGTCGAACAATCATCAGCCTTGCTCCGCGTTCTATCTACTTTAATTGCTGACCCAGCAGCTTTACAGACTTATGAGAGACCTTGCTGAAACTCTCCAGGGCCTTTAGGCCTCCGGTGGCATAGATTGCTACCGCCCGCAGGAGATCTTTCAATTGTTCGGCGCTGCTCGCGTCAAACTGGCAAAAGGCACCTCCTGATAATCTGGCCATCTCCTGAAAAGTTTGTCTGGCTACAGGTTCAGATTGTTCCTGAAAAATAAACATGGGCACATTCAAAAGACCCAGCTGACCCGCAAGATGACATAGCACATCTATATTTTCCTCCATGGCATCGCCTATGAAGATCAGTGCCTTCACTTTCAAGCGCCTGTTTTCATCTATAACATGCTTTAACAGGCGACCAATCTGGGTGAGCCCGGCCTCACAATGAATTCCGGACATATGTACCAGCAAGCGATCAGGATCAGTGTGCCAATCTGTGCAATGAAAACTTGCAAGCCCGTGAAAATAACATAATTGCACCGAAAGTCCGCCAAGCAACTGGGTGCTTACAAACATTTCCTTCTGTAATCTGCTGGCCTGATCCCAGGTAGATTGGCGACTCGCTGTGGCGTCCAGACTGAATATCAGCCTGGCTTCAGAGCCGGTTGATTTTGGCAGTGCGGCTACCTTTCCGAGAAAAGCCTGTACCTCGCGGCTGGACGCCACCGGAGGCTTGCCTTCAGTGTTACTGTTGGATAATTGATTACCGTTGCGTTTGAATAGGTCTTTCATGGTCCCACACCTGCCAGGCATTTTATTCGATGACAGGCGACCGTGGTGCGGATAGGGAGAGTCGAACTCCCACATCTTACGATACTGGAACCTAAATCCAGCGCGTCTACCAATTCCGCCACATCCGCAATGTACGACCTGTCTGAAATTCCACCGCCCGGTACTGCGGGAAGGGCGCGTAATATAATACCTGACGCGAAATTGAATCCAACAATGTTACCTCGGTGGGCCAGCAGGATTAACCATGCGTTCAACTGCCTCGATATTTTCCTGCAGTCGAAACAGAGACTCATTTATCTGCAGCCGATGCGCATTTATCGATTCCAGTGACTCTTCCATGTATTCAAGTCGCCCAATCAAACCCACAACGGTGCTGTCACCACTGTTCAGTGTAGCTCGTATGGCCTGCATATCCGACTCCAATGCCTGCAGATTTGCTACTGAGGAATTCAACGCTGTTAGTGAGCGATTTACCTGATCAAACTCGTTGACCAGCGTATTGAGCCGGGTCTCACTGGCACTGATTTGAATGCCCGTGTCAGACAGTTGCTTGCTGAGATTGGCTGCAGCTTCGTCCTGCCCTTCATTGACCAGAGCCACCCTGGCTATTTCGGATCGCACATCGCTTATTGTTGAATTTATGCTATTTCTGGTGGCCCATAACTTGTCGATTTCGGAAAAATGGAAATCCAGAGTCTCCTGAATATTCAAAGCCGTTTCTTCGGATGAGTTACCTACCAGCGCCAGCCGCCTCTCCAGATCAGAAATGCGCAGATCAGCCTGAAGCAAATCCTCCTGATAAAGATTGTTGAGAAAATAGTATGCGCCACCGCCACCAGCCATAACTGCCAGGCTCAATAAGCCAAGCATTATCCGCACTGGCCAGGTACTAACCTTGACCCGCTCGGTGTAATGGCCAGGTCGGACAATTTCCTGGGCCTGCCCTTTCCGGTTCTGCCTGTGGGTATCTACGTCGTCGCGGCTGGGAACGATGGAAGGAATGTCAGTAAGTTCGTCATTTTCGCGCATGGGCGGCATTATCCTAAATTTCCCGTCTCCGTGTCATCCCTTATAACCCTATTCGTTCCGCGGTTAAGCGTTTCCTGTGATCGCGGATCAGACCGCCAGGGGAAAATGAAGGTTCGAATTCCGGACAGTCAAATGCTACCATTTGGTACTTTTGACAAGTCCGGACGCGCTTGCCGGGAACCTGCAAGCCAGGCGAAACAACAACGAAAAACGGGGGTGTAACATGGAGCTAGAAATTGGTCAGCTTATCGAATTTGTTTTCAGGTGGATTCACTTCTTTGCCGGCGTCGCCTGGATCGGCCTGCTGTACTACTTCAATTTTGTCCAGGGTGAATATTTCAAGGAAGCCGATGCGGCAGCAAAATCATCGGCAATTTCCAAGCTGGTGCCAAGAGCACTGTGGTGGTTCCGCTATGGAGCGCTTTTCACCTTTCTGTCGGGACTGGCGCTGGCGGGTTTCCTGGGTCAGACGATCAATTACTACATCGTCGTCGGCATGCTGTTGGGTACATTGATGTTTCTCAATGTCTGGCTGGTGATCTGGCCAAATCAGCAAATCGTCATCGCTTCCACCAATCAGGTGATTGGTGGTGGGGCCGCCCTGCCGGAAGCCGCTGGTGCCGCAGCCAAAGCCGGCCTGGCTTCACGCACCAATACCTTGTTTTCCTTGCCTATGCTGTTCTTTATGGGCGCCTCTGCGCATCTTGGTGGCAACGGTTCACTGCCGATGACCCTGGTTGAAGAAAGTGTCAGCACGCTGGCGATTGCACTGTCTTTAGTGATTATCGCGGGGCTGGAATTCAATGCCTTGAGAGGCAAACAAGGCCCGATGACCACTGTTAAGGGTGTCATACATTCCGGTGTTGGTCTGCTAGTTGTATTGCTGGTTGTGATTCAGTACCTGTAACCAGGCTTTGGAACGACAATGAAAATGGGGTCAGTTCTCTCGAACTGACCCCAATTTTACGGCGATTTCAAATACGTCAAAATCGCGTATCTGCACAAAATCGAGATTTTTACATCATACCGCCCATACCACCCATCCCACCCATTCCACCCATTCCACCCATATCAGGCGCAGCAGGCTTCTCTTCAGGGAGTTCCGCTACCATTGCTTCGGTGGTAATCATCAACCCGGCGATGGAACCGGCAGCTTGCAGCGCAGTTCTTGTCACTTTCGCCGGATCCAGAATTCCCATTTCAATCATGTCACCATATTTACCCGTAGCAGCATTAAAGCCGAAACTACCTTTACCGGCCTTCACCTTGTCGAGAACGACAGAGGGCTCTTCGCCGGCATTCTGAACGATTTGACGCAGTGGTGTAGTTACCGCCTTCAGCAACAACGCGATACCGACATTCTGGTCTTCATTGTCACCCTTCAGGCCTTCAACTTTCTGCAAGGCTCGAACCAGTGCAACACCACCGCCGGGCACAACGCCTTCTTCCACCGCAGCACGAGTTGAGTGCAGCGCATCTTCCACTCGTGCCTTTTTCTCTTTCATTTCCATTTCGGTACCGGCGCCTACTTTTATCACCGCAACACCGCCGGCCAGTTTTGCGACTCGCTCCTGCAGTTTTTCGCGATCATAGTCAGACGTTGTCTCTTCAATCTGTGCGCGAATCTGGGATACGCGGCCAGCAATCTTCCCGGGGTCACCGGCGCCATCGATGATGGTGGTATTTTCTTTGGTGATGGTAACGCGTTTTGCCGAACCCAGATCCTCTAAAGTAGCACCCTCAAGATTGAGCCCCACTTCTTCAGAAATCACGGTGCCGCCGGTCAGCATGGCAATGTCCTCCAGCATAGCTTTACGGCGATCTCCGAATCCTGGTGCTTTTACTGCGGCAACCTTGACGATGCCGCGCATATTATTTACCACCAGAGTCGCCAGCGCCTCGCCCTCAACATCTTCAGCCACTACCAATAGCGGGCGACTGGCCTTGGCAACGCCTTCCAGCAAGCCAATCATGTCGCGGATATTGGAAACTTTTTTGTCCACCAGCAGAATCAAAGGTGCTTCCAGATCAACACTCATGCTGTCCTGGTTGTTGATGAAATAGGCCGAAAGGTAGCCTCGGTCAAACTGCATACCCTCTACCACTTCCAGTTCGTTCTCGAGACCGGACCCGTCTTCTACCGTAATCACTCCCTCCTTGCCAACTTTCCCCATCGCTTCTGCAATGATCGCACCGACTTGTTCGTCAGAATTGGCAGAAATCGTTCCTACCTGGGCGATTGCTTTTGAGTCAGTACAGGGTTTTGACAGCTTGCTTATTTCCGCCACCATCGCAATAACGGCTTTGTCCACACCCCTTTTCAAATCCATGGGATTCATTCCTGCAGTTACTGCCTTCAGGCCCTCATTAAGAATCGCCTGTGCCAGAACAGTTGCAGTAGTGGTACCGTCACCGGCCACATCAGAAGTTTTGGACGCTACTTCTTTCACCATCTGGGCGCCCATATTCTCGAATTTGTCTTTCAATTCGATTTCTTTGGCTACTGAAACACCATCTTTGGTTACGGTAGGAGCGCCATAAGATTTTTCCAACACCACGTTGCGGCCCTTGGGACCCAGAGTGACTTTTACCGCGTCTGCAAGTACGTTAACGCCTTTAAGCAGTTTCTGGCGGGCGGAATCACCAAATTTTAAGTCTTTAGCCATTGTTCATGTCCTGTTGTTGATAATTGATAATAACCGGAAGCTTATCGGAGTGAGCTATTTGACGAGTACGCCATAGATTTCGCTTTCACTGAGGATAAGGAGTTCCTCGTCGCCGACTTTGACGGTATTGCTGGAGTATTTTCCAAACACAACGTTGTCCCCTACCTTCAGGTCAACCGGACGAACTTGCCCGTTATCCATCACCTTTCCAGTCCCTACGGCGACAACCTCACCCTGAGCCGGTTTTTCAGCTGCACTGCCGGGCAATACGATTCCCCCTGCGGTTTTGGTCTCTTCTTCCTTGCGGCGTACCACGACACGATCATGTAAGGGTCGGATCTTCATTAGATTTATTCTCCTAAATCAATTAACTA
>JBBDXV010000020.1:2404-9394 GCA_040902165.1 Pseudohongiellaceae bacterium | reverse complement strand
AACTCGTCTGATGATGATGCCTGAGATTTCAGCAACCCTAATAGGTCTTTCATTCTCTTTCCTCCACCAGCTGCACTGTCGCAACCGGGTAAAAATAGGTTCAGTTTATCCGCTTCATTCCACTGCTGCAGGGCAAACGCCCCGCACCGTTACTTGGACTGATCCAGCTCCATGTCTATTGCCAGGGATCTGATCTCCTTGAGCAGTACATTGAATGATTCCGGCATTGCAGGCTCCATACGATGATCTCCATCGACGATGTTTTTATACATCTTGGTTCTGCCCGCAACGTCATCAGACTTGACCGTCAGCATTTCCTGCAGCGTATAGGCGGCGCCGTAGGCTTCCAGCGCCCATACCTCCATCTCACCAAAGCGCTGGCCTCCAAACTGGGCCTTGCCGCCGAGCGGTTGCTGGGTTACGAGACTGTAGGATCCGGTTGACCGCGCATGCATCTTGTCATCCACCAGATGGTTGAGCTTGAGCATATACATGATGCCCACAGTCACCTGACGATCAAAAGCTTCACCGGTACGTCCGTCGTACAGGGTAAACTGTCCGCTCTCGTCCAGTCCTGCCAGTCTCAGCATGTCCTTGATTTCAGACTCGGCAGCACCATCGAACACCGGTGTTGCCATAGGCACACCGTTGCGCAGGTTGTCTGCCAGCTCCAGTATCTCTTCGTCATTGAGGCTCTTCAGATCTTCACGCCGCTCGCCAATCTTGTTGTAGATTTCTTCAAGCAGTTTACGCAACTCAGTGACTTTTACATGCCTGTCCAGCATCGCACTGATGCGGTTACCCAGACCCTTTGCTGCTGCACCCAGGTGCGTTTCAAGGATTTGTCCTACGTTCATTCGAGACGGCACACCCAGAGGATTCAAAACAATGTCCACCGGATCACCGTCCACGTCATAGGGCATGTCTTCAACCGGCATGATGGCCGAGATAACGCCTTTATTACCGTGTCGCCCGGCCATTTTGTCACCCGGCTGAATACGGCGTTTGATCGCCAGGTACACCTTGACGATTTTCAGTACACCCGGAGCAAGGTCATCGCCCTGGGTGAGCTTTTTCTTCTTGTCTTCAAACCGTTCATCAAGACTTTGACGACGCTCTTTCAACTGTGCCTCTGCCCGCTCCAGCTGCTTGTTCAGCCCTTCATTGGACATACGCAGCTTGAACCAGTCATCCTTGCCCAGTTTGGTCAGATAGTCTTTGGTGATCTTTGCACCTTTCTTGATGCCTGGTCCGCCGGCAACGACTTTACCTGCCAATGCTTTTTCCAGACGCTGGTAGGTTGCCCCTTCCACAATGCGATATTCGTCCTCGATGTCCTTGCGCACCTTGGCCAGTTGCATCTGTTCAATCTCGACGGCGCGCTGGTCTTTCTCCAGGCCGTCGCGGGTGAACACCTGCACATCAATTACGGTACCGGTCACGCTGGTAGGCACGCGCAGTGAAGTATCTTTTACGTCCGACGCCTTTTCACCGAAGATGGCTCTCAGCAATTTCTCCTCCGGCGTTAATTGTGTTTCTCCTTTAGGGGTCACTTTTCCGACCAGAATATCGCCGGCACCTACTTCTGCTCCTATATACACAATACCGGATTCGTCCAGTTTGCTAAGCGCACCTTCGCCGACGTTGGGAATATCTGCAGTAATTTCTTCCGAACCCAGTTTGGTATCCCGGGCGACACAGGTCAGTTCCTGAATATGAATGGTAGTGAATCGATCTTCCTTCACCACGCGCTCGGAAATAAGAATGGAATCTTCGAAGTTGTATCCATTCCATGGCATGAATGCGATGCGCATATTCTGACCCAGCGCCAGCTCGCCCATGTCAATCGAAGGACCATCGGCCAGGATATCTCCGCGACTGATTATGTCGCCTTCCTTGACCAGCGGCTTTTGACTGATACAGGTATTCTGGTTTGAACGGGTGTACTTGGTGAGATTGTAGATATCGACACCTGCTTCACCGGCGTCAGTTTCCTCGTCGTTGACCCGCACAATGATGCGCGCTGCATCAACGCTTTCTATCACACCACCACGGAATGCCACGACACAGACACCGGAGTCACGTGCCACATTGCGCTCCATACCGGTGCCGACCAGCGGCTTTTCGGTTTTCAGCGTTGGCACCGCCTGACGCTGCATGTTGGAACCCATCAATGCACGGTTGGCGTCGTCGTGCTCCAGGAACGGAATCAGTGCTGCCGCAACAGATACCATCTGTTGTGGCGCTACGTCCATGTAATCTACTTCTTCCCGCAATTTGAGAGTTGTCTCTCCCTTGAATCGCACGGTAACCAGGTTATCCACAAAGCCGCCTTTCTTGTCCAGCGGTGCGCTTGCCTGGGCGATTACGAAATCGCTTTCATCAATAGCAGAAAGGAAATGGATTTCATCAGTTACCTTGTTTTTTACCACCTTGCGGTAGGGACTCTCGAGGAAACCATAGAAATTCGTGCGCGCATAAGTCGCCAGCGAGTTGATAAGGCCGATGTTCGGACCTTCCGGTGTTTCGATCGGACATACCCGGCCGTAATGCGTGGGGTGTACGTCACGGACTTCAAAACCGGCACGTTCCCTGGTCAATCCACCTGGGCCTAACGCCGAAACGCGACGCTTGTGAGTCACTTCCGACAGTGGGTTGTTCTGGTCCATAAATTGTGACAGCTGGCTGGAACCGAAAAATTCCTTGATGGCCGCTGCGACCGGTTTGGCATTGATCATGTCCTGGGGCATCAAGCCTTCGGAATCAGCCATGCTCAGACGCTCTTTGACGGCCCTTTCAACCCGCACCAGACCGACGCGGAAATGATTCTCGGCCAATTCACCGACCGAACGGACACGACGATTACCCAGATGATCAATATCATCCACGGAACCGAAGCCGTTCCGGATGGCAACCAGGGTCTTCAATACATCGACGATATCGTCGGTGCTGAGAACCGGGGCACCCGCGGTTTCGGGACGGCCCAGTCGCCGATTGAATTTCATTCGCCCAACAGCCGACAGATCATATCGCTCAGTGGAGAAAAATAGATTGCCGAACAGGTTCTCCGCTGAATCCTTGGTGGGCGGTTCGCCGGGGCGCATCATGCGATAGATTTCCACCATGGCTTC
Source organism: Pseudohongiellaceae bacterium (assembly GCA_040902165.1). Lineage (GTDB taxonomy): Bacteria > Pseudomonadota > Gammaproteobacteria > Pseudomonadales > Pseudohongiellaceae > NORP240. The sequence continues at coordinate 6,263 of JBBDXV010000020.1, read as the reverse complement.
GAGCTTTGAGGTGGTCGGATCAACACGCAGTGTTTCGGAGACAAATGGTCCGCAATCCAGATCGTTGGTATAGATGGTTTCAAACGTTTTGATCTTGGCTTCGTCCATCTTGTTGATGATGTCGTTGGTCAACGCTGAATTGCTTTCGAACAACACCTCACCGGTTTCCGGATTGACGATGTCCTTGGCCAGCGATGCCCCAATGAGGAAGTCGCGGGTAACTTTGAGATCGGTCAGTTTGGCCTTTTCCATCTCGCGGATATGGCGGCTGGTAATTCGGCGACCCTCTTCAACTATCAATTTGCCTTTCTTGTCCTTGACCGGGAAATTGAGCACCTCACCGCGCAGTCGACTGGGCACCAGATGCAGTGATACAACCGTCTCTTTTCCATAAGCTACCTTGTACTTGTTGCTTTCGTAGAACATTGAAAGTATGTCTTCGGCAGAATATCCGAGTGCCCGCAACAACACTGTAGCCGGCAATTTGCGACGCCGGTCAATACGGACAAACACCAGATCCTTGGGATCGAATTCAAAGTCCAGCCAGGAGCCACGATAAGGAATCACGCGGGCAGAATAAAGCAGCTTGCCGGAGCTGTGGGTCTTGCCACGGTCGTGATCGAAGAACACGCCGGGAGAGCGATGCAATTGCGATACCACGACCCGCTCCGTTCCGTTGATTACAAACGTACCGGAATCGGTCATCAGGGGGATTTCCCCCATATAAACTTCCTGCTCCTTGATGTCCTTGATGGTTTGGGTAGTGGATTCCTTATCATAGAGAATCAGGCGAACCTTGACTCTTAGCGAGACAGAATAGGTGGAGCCGCGCAATTGACATTCCTTTACGTCAAAACCCGGTTTACCCAACTCAAAGCTCACGTATTCCAGTACTGCCTTGCCTGAATAACTGACAATCGGAAAAACGGATTTAAAAGCAGCGTGTAAGCCCTGATCCAGTCGTTTCTCAACGGGAACGTCAGCCTGGGTGAACTGCCGATATGAATCAATCTGGATCGACAGCAGGTAAGGGATGTCCATGGCACTGGGCAACTTACCAAAATTTTTGCGGATACGTTTTTTCTCTGTGTACGAATAGGCCATCAGCGTCTTCCTAGCATCATGTACTTAGGTATGGATCTTCGGGGGCAGACCGGGTCTGCTATCGGTACATCTACATCTCGGGCAATACGTCTTGCGGTCGCAACTTGCATGGAACGGTCAAGCCAGCCAAGCCAGACCCGGGAAAATCCGGGTCTGACTTGGCTGTTCTCTCAAGCGTGCAAACCCTTACTTGAGCTCAACTGTTGCACCAGCTTCTTCCAACTGCTTCTTGGCATCGTCAGCCTCAGCCTTGGTAGCAGCTTCCTTCACGGTGGACGGAGCACTGTCAACCAGATCCTTGGCTTCCTTCAGACCCAGACCGGTGATGGCACGAACGGCCTTGATCACGTTGACTTTCTTGTCACCGGAGCTGGCCAGAATAATATCGAACTCAGTCTTCTCCTCAACCGCAGCAGCAGCACCGCCTGCCGCAGCAGCCGGGGCAACCGCAACAGCGGCAGCAGCAGAAACACCGAATTTTTCTTCCATTGCCTCAACCAGCTGGACAACGTCCATCACTGACATGTTGGCGATTGCATCTAATATATCTTCTTTGGACAGAGCCATTACTTAAATCTCCTGCATCAATATGTTCAAAAGGTTTCGTTTTCTGTCAGACACTAAGCTGCTTTTTTCTGGTCGCGAACCGCGGCAACTGCGCGGGTAACTTTCGCGGGAACCTCGTTCAAGGTTCTGGCCAGTTTGCTGACCGGCGCAATCATCACGCTCATCAGCATGGAGACTGCCTGATCATACGTAGGCAATTTCGCCAAAACGTCGATCTGGCTTGCATCCAGCAACTTGCCACCAATGGCCAATGCTTTTATCTGAAACTTTTCCTTGTCCTTGGCAAAATCCTTGAGCACGCGAGCAGCGGCACCTGGATCTACCTGAGAGAAGGCGAGTATGGTCGGGCCAAACAAAACTTCCTGGATACATTCAAAATCAGTATCCTTCACAGCCCGTTTCAACAGCGTGTTACGTACCACGCGAAGATAAACCTTGTTGTCCCGGGCAATTTTTCGAAGTTCGGTAAGATCCGCCACTGATACTCCCCGATAGTCGGCGAGCACAGCAGACAAAGCACTTGCAGCAGCCTGGTTGACTTCAGAGACGATCTGTTGTTTGTCTTCAAGTCTAATAGGCACTTGCATTACTCCTGAAAAACCTTGTAACTGAATACGGACTTCAAACAGTATCCGATCACAAGGTAGGCCATATAAGCCTGGTTACAGTAGTGCCAGCAAAAGCCTGCACTACTTACTCAATTGGTGATCGGGATTCAGATTGTCCTGAACCGGTTCACACCATCTGCGTAGGCGGTTATTAAGTTCCAGACTTCGGAACTCCTACGGTCTTTGATGGTCTCCAGCCCCTACTTCCGGACCGGATGAACCACAAAGTCTGTTAAAAGCCCCGCTTTTGTGAGCGAGACCGATACTGCAAGCTACTGCTGCAGTTAAACCTGTAGCGATGTCTGGTCTATGAGCAGACCCGGACCCATGGTGGAAGACAACACGATCTTCTGAATGTATATACCCTTGGATGAAGGCGGTTTGGCTTTTTTCAGATCCGCCAGAAGCGCTTCCAGATTGCCTTTTACGGCCTGCGCATCAAAACCAATCTTGCCAATGCCACCGTGAACAATTCCGTTTTTGTCAGTGCGATATCGAACCTGACCGGCTTTGGCATTTTTGACTGCCGATTCAACATCGGCAGTTACGGTACCAACCTTCGGATTCGGCATCAAACCGCGCGGACCCAGGACCTGACCAAGCTTGCCGACGACACGCATGGCATCAGGGGTTGCTATCACCACATCGAAATCCAGATTGCCGGCTTGAATGCTTTCAGCCAGATCATCAAATCCTACAATATCTGCACCTGCGGCCTTGGCCTTGTCGGCGTTAGCTCCCTGGGCAAACACAGCAACGCGCACCTGCTTGCCGCTGCCGTTGGGGAGAATTGTTGAGCCACGCACCACCTGATCTGATTTGCGCGCGTCTATACCAAGGTTTACCGCCACATCTATGGACTCTTTAAACTTGGGCGATGAAAATTCAGTCAACAGACCAACGGCTTCCTCTATGGTAAAGGATCGGGTTGCACCGACCTTGGCCTGAACTGCTTTCTGCTTTTTGGATAATTTGGTCATAAGCTATTCAACCCCCTCTACCACTATACCGGCACTGCGCGCGCTGCCTGCCAGGGTTCGAACTGCAGCGTTCATGTCCGCAGCGGTCAAGTCCGCCATTTTAAGCTTGGCGATTTCTTCCAGCTGGGCGCGGGTGACCTTGCCAACTTTTTCAGAGTTGGGTTTGCCGCTGCCTTTCTCGATTCCCGCAGCCTTGCGCAACAATACGCCGGCCGGAGGAGTTTTCCTGACGAAAGTAAAACTGCGGTCTGAATAAACCGTGATAACTACCGGAATTGGCAAACCCGGTTCCATGCCCTGGGTTTCGGCATTAAATGCCTTGCAGAATTCCATGATATTGACACCATGCTGGCCCAATGCGGGGCCAACCGGCGGACTGGGATTGGCTTTACAAGCTCCAACCTGAAGCTTTATATACGCCTGTACTTTCTTTGCCATTTGCTTCTCCTTTGGGTTCAAGCGCCGGACTCTGTTTCTGATATTTCAGGGGTCAGAGTAAAATTTCCTTTCCAAACCTTAACTACTGCATCCAAGGTGATGGAAATTTTACTCTGACCCCGGTTTTCAGAAACTGCCCGGCTCCCCGGCGTTCTCCTGGAT
>JBBDXV010000020.1:0-2304 GCA_040902165.1 Pseudohongiellaceae bacterium | reverse complement strand
TTTCTAACTCTTTTCTACCTGACCAAATTCAAGCTCAACCGGAGTAGACCGACCGAAGATCAGTACCGCAACCCGCAACCGGCTCTTTTCGTAATTCACTTCTTCCACGGTGCCGGTAAAGTCATTGAATGGCCCGTCTGTAACTCGAACCAGTTCGCCCGGTTCGTAAACAATCTTGTGTGTCGGTTTATCTTCGCTGTCTTCCATGCGCTGAAGAATCTTGGTAGCTTCCTTGTCAGTAATCGGTGCCGGCTTTTCGGCTGTGCCACCTATAAACCCCATGACCCTTGGTGTTTCTTTTACCAGGTGCCAGGTATCATCGTTCAGTTCCATGCGTACCAGGACATAACCCGGGAAGAATTTCCTCTCGCTCTTGCGCTTCTGACCACCACGCATTTCCAGTACTTCTTCGGTCGGCACAAGCACATCTTCAAAGTACTCCTGCATCCCGGAAAGATTGATGCGCTCTTTAAGAGCATGCATAACCTTCTTTTCGTACCCGGAATAGGCATGCACTACGTACCATCTTTTCGCCATTCCAGATTCCCCTAACCGATAATCATCGATACGATGCCGTTCAGTCCCCAGTCGAGCAGCCACAGGATAAGCGCCACAACGAACACTACAATCAGCACCACGACTGTAGTTTGGGAAGTTTCCTGGCGGGTCGGCCAGACAACTTTGCGAATTTCTACGCGAGCCTCAAGGCACAATTCTATGAAGGCTTTGCCCTTTACCGTTTGCGCTGCAGTCCAACCGGCAACTCCAGCCAACACCAACAAACCTATGGTACGTAACAACAAGGACTCTGCGGAAAAATATGAGTTGGCATATACACCGGCAAATACGATCGCTGCTACAATCGACCACTTCAACCAGTCCAGACTACCTTCCTGTTCAACGATTTTGTCATTCATAATAATCTTTGTCCCGCCATGTATCATGGCGAATGTCCCGCTCAGCTCGCTGATCGAGCTACCCTCTTTAAAACCTGCCCAGCAACAGCAGATTGCTGGCAGGCCAGGAGGGAATCGAACCCCCAACCTGCGGTTTTGGAGACCGCCGCTCTGCCAATTGAGCTACTGGCCTATTTTGTCGTCTGCGGTACCGACGATTTTGTCAGTATGCAGGCTGTTCCGCTCTTTTTGCCTAAAGATGACTAAGCCGAAACCCCCTCTTCAGGGGTTTCGGCTTAGTAGGACTCGGGGACAGACCAGGTTTATAGGAAATCCAATTAACGTGGTCTGTCCCCTATTGGGTTATTCGATGATCTTCGCAACGACGCCGGCACCCACGGTACGACCCCCTTCACGGATCGCAAAGCGCAGCCCTTCATCCATCGCAATCGGTGCAATCAAGGTCACCTGCATCTTGACGTTGTCTCCCGGCATCACCATCTCTACCCCTTCCGGCAGCTCACAGGAACCCGTCACGTCAGTTGTGCGAAAGTAAAATTGCGGCCGGTAGCCTTTAAAGAACGGCGTATGACGTCCACCTTCTTCCTTGCTCAGAACGTACACCTCTGTCTCAAACTTGGTGTGCGGCGTAATCGAGCCCGGCTTCGCCAGTACCTGCCCACGCTCCACTTCCTCGCGCTTGGTACCGCGCAGCAATACCCCTACGTTCTCGCCTGCACGACCTTCGTCCAGCAGCTTGCGGAACATCTCCACACCCGTGCAGGTGGTCTTGGTCGTAGGCTTCAATCCCACGATCTCAATCTCGTCTCCCACCTTCACAATGCCGCGCTCAACACGGCCAGTGACCACCGTACCCCGACCGGATATCGAGAACACGTCCTCGATCGGCAGCAGGAACGGCTTTTCAATATCACGCACCGGATCAGGAATATAACTGTCCAGCGTCTCCACCAGCTTCTTCACCGACGGTACCCCGATGTCGGACGCATCACCTTCCAGCGCCTTCAGTGCAGAACCAATAATGATCGGTGTGTCGTCACCTGGAAATTCGTAAATATCCAGCAGCTCGCGTACTTCCATCTCCACCAGTTCCAGAAGCTCCGCATCATCAACCATGTCTGCCTTGTTCATATACACCACGATATAAGGCACACCTACCTGACGCGACAGCAATATATGCTCACGCGTTTGCGGCATCGGGCCGTCTGCCGCTGATACCACCAGAATCGCGCCATCCATCTGCGCCGCGCCGGTGATCATGTTCTTCACATAATCCGCGTGACCAGGACAGTCAACGTGCGCGTAGTGACGCTTGGAAGAATCGTATTCCACGTGTGAGGTCGCAATCGTAATCCCGCGCTCCCTTTCTTCCGGTGCATTGTCAATC
>JBBDXV010000019.1:0-1432 GCA_040902165.1 Pseudohongiellaceae bacterium | reverse complement strand
TTGCCGAGTTGCACGGCATCAAGGTCAAGGGTGACAAGCTGATCATTGGTGCGATGACCACCCATGCGGCAGTCGCGGCATCGAAACAAGTACAGACGATGATTCCTGCGCTGGCAACGCTGGCAGCGCATATCGGTGATCCTGCGGTACGCAATCGCGGCACCATAGGCGGCTCGGTTGCCAACAATGATCCGGCTGCGGATTTCCCGGCCGCGGTCATTGCACTCGGCGCCACGATCACGACCAATAAACGCGAAATCAGCGGAGATGACTTTTTTACCGGTATGTTTGAAACCGCCTTGCAGCCTGATGAATTGATTGTCTCTGTGAGTTTTCCAAAACCGACGGCCGCCGCCTATATGAAATTTGAGAACCCTGCTTCCCGTTACGCCATCGTCGGCATTTTTGTCGCGGTGTTCGGGAAAGGCAAAGACGTGAGGATAGGCGTCACCGGCGCCACGCCTTGTGCTCACCGCGGTATGCGTCTTGAGGCAGCGCTGAACAAGAGCTTTACTCCCGCAGCGGTGGATGCGGTGGAAATACCAGTGGAAAAAATGAATGCCGATATCCATGCCAGCGCCGAATACCGTGCCCATCTGGTAAGGGTGATGACAAAACGTGCAGTTGCAGCCTGCCTGTAGGATTTGATCAATGTCAACGCGCTTGCCAGCGAATATCGATGAAACACTGACCCTGCTGCAGCAAGGCAACTACATTGCCGATCGCAGCCTGGCGACAACACTTTTTCTGGCGCTGAAAATGCAACGACCGCTATTCGTAGAAGGCGAGGCGGGAGTAGGAAAAACCGAGATTGCCAAAGTCCTGGCCGCCACCCTGGACCGACCACTGGTACGTCTGCAATGTTACGAAGGTCTGGACATTGCGTCGGCGGTGTATGATTGGAATTACGCCCGCCAGATGATTGAAATTCGGTTGGCAGAAGCTGAGGGACAGGTTGACAGGGCAGCATTGGCGAAAAATATTTTTACCAGAGACTTTCTGATTGAACGCCCGATTCTTCAGGCCCTGAACAGCAAAGACGGCGGACCTGCAGTGCTTTTGATTGATGAACTGGACCGTACCGACGAACCCTTCGAGGCCTATTTGCTGGAAGTATTGTCGGATTTCCAGGTTACGATTCCGGAGTTTGGCACGATCAAGGCAGCAGTTCCTCCGATTGTGATCATTACTTCCAATCGCACTCGCGAAATTCACGATGCACTAAAGCGCCGCTGTCTCTATCACTGGGTTGATTACCCCAATGCCGAGCGTGAACTCCAGATACTGCAGTCGCGGCTGCCTGGAATCGGTCTTGAACTCAGCACTGAAGTCGTGGCCTTTGTTCAGGCACTGCGCGCCCAGGAATTATTCAAGGCACCCGGTGTGGCGGAAACCCTTGATTGGGCCGAAGCGCTGGTACAACTGGATCAGG
>JBBDXV010000018.1:0-1434 GCA_040902165.1 Pseudohongiellaceae bacterium | reverse complement strand
TCAGTCATCCTGAACAGTGCAGTCCCTACAGTCCGATGGACCGTCGCTTTCTCAACCCGCTCTATATCGACCCCTGTATTGAACCGGATTTCTGCGAGAATCCCGAGATCAAAAACTACACAGGCAAGCCGGCGTTTCAAAAGCGGTTGGCACAGCTGCGCGATGAATCGCTGGTGGATTATCGCTCGGTGACCCGGCTCAAACTCGTGGTACTGGGCAAGATGTACCGGCATTTTTGCCGTACCCAGCTTGAAAGCGGTGGCGAACGCGGTCGCGCATATCGAAGCTGGCTCGCAGCGAAAGGGGATTCTCTCGCTGTCTTCGCCGAATTCGAAGCCGCACGCCATCGTTTTGCGATGGATCAGACCCGGCATCGCGAGTTTCATTGTTATCTGCAATGGCTGGCGGAGAACCAGTTGGAAAGTTGTCAGCAACTGGCATTGCAGCAAGGCATGGTCTCCGGCCTGGTGCGGGATCTCGCGGTGGGCGGCAGCAGCAAAAGTGCGGAAGTCGAGCTCAATCCCGGTTTGTTCTGTCTGCGCGCCAGCATCGGGGCGCCTCCCGATCCGCTGGCCCCGCTGGGTCAGAAGTGGGGATTGCCGCCGCTGGATCCGCTACAACTCCGACTCAGCGGCTATCACCACTTTATCGAATTGTTGGGCAGCAATATGGAACATTGTGGTGCCCTGCGTATTGATCACGTCATGTCCCTGATGCGACTGTGGTGGTGCCCTGCCGATGGTGACTCATCAACCGGCGCTTATGTACACTATCCAGTCGATGAGCTGTTTGCGATTTTGCGGCTGGAAAGCACGCGTCGACGCTGTGTCGTGATCGGCGAAGACCTGGGTGTGGTGCCTCCCGAAATTCGCCGCTATATGACCGAATCAGCAGTGTTTTCCAACGTGCTGTTCTATTTCGAAAAATATGACCCGCTGCATTTCCGGCATCCAGCGCATTTTCCCCGTCGCGCCCTCGCGATGATTGCCAATCACGATGTGCCGCCGCTGGCCGCGTGGTGGAACAAATCGGATCTTGCACTACGCCAACGCATCGGCTTGATGGAATCAGAGACGGTGATGGCCGATGCTGTACGCAGCAGGGAGTCGGACCTGATTCAGATTCTGCACTGGCTCAATGAGCAGAGCCTGTTGCCAGAGTCATGGCGGGATTTCAATATCCATCGTCAATTTGATTTTTCCCTGTGCCATGCAATCTTGCAGGCCAATGGGCGATGCGCCTCGCAACTGGTATCCCTGCAACTGGAAGATCTTTCACTGGAACAGATGCCGGTAAACATCCCCGGAACCAGCAACGAATACCCCAACTGGCAACGCAAACTTCCCACCTGCACTGACCAGTTGTTTTCCGCTCCTGAATCAAGGACCATGCTGGACATTTTTGTCGGTGCCCGAAATCAATCATGAACAGTCA
>JBBDXV010000017.1:0-1435 GCA_040902165.1 Pseudohongiellaceae bacterium | reverse complement strand
CCGACGGAACTCGCGTCGCGAAACTGCTGCACGGTAAAACCCTGTTCCGGCGGAACTTGCCGGGCCAGATTTTCAGTGAAGGCGGCCAGTGCGGCGATGGTGTCCGGCAGATAATGTCGATTCGGTGCCACCTGTATCAATTGCCCGGCCTGTCTGGCAATACGGAGATGTTTCTCCACCTTGACCAGCGCCAGGTGCAACGCTTCAGCCAGTTCGAAGGTTCTGGGTGCCGTGAACCCGCCCTTGATCAGCAGCGGTTTGGCGCCTTGCATAAATTTGATCTGTTCGGGATCAGTCTTCACCGTGTGACCGGCGAGGCTGATCGAGGTTCCGTCGCGTCTGATGCTGCCTTGCTGTAACAGCAGTTGCAGAATCGCCGGGAACAACACCTGCGCCTCTCCGAGCTTCAGTTTGGCTGCCAGCGCAGCGGGGTTAATGCCAACATGATAAGGGTTGGCCTGATGGTAGTCGCCGAGAAGCTGTTCCGTTCGGCTCCGGTACTGGTCAAAAAAATTCCGGTCGAGTAACACTTTCGAAGTTTGTGACGCCAATGAAAGTGAAACCGGCTGTGCCGGTTGCAGGTCCATTGCAGCAAGCAATGCGGTGATGCCTGATTCGGAAAGGTTGCGGCCGGCACCGTACTGATCGATGTCGACACCGGCGCTGGAACTACCCAACAGTGACACCAGCGCAGCCGGATCGGCCTGATCAAGGCATCGAAGCCTTTCGATCCTGCGGGCCAGATTGCGTCGCTGCAGTGACACTGTGATATCTATCACAACTCCGCCCGCCAGCGTTCTGGTGGCAGAGGGATCGCGCAGTATCAGGCGATCGCCAAAACTTGCGAACATGGGTTCATCACAGTGAAACCGGAAGTAATCGGAATCTCCGGTCTTTCTCACTGTGACAATATGGTGAGCCGGACCCAGATGCAGATGGTAGTAGCTAGAGGGACGAAAATTGACGCCGTCCTGGTTTCGCAGCCGGACATCAATCCTGAATGCCGGCAGATTCACTGCGCTGTGCAATAGCCATTCGCCGCGGCTGAATGATTGCGGCGGGAGATCCACGTTGAGTGCGACACGCTGACCCTTCGTTGCGATGCTTACATCAATCTGATGATGCCGCAATCGCTTGATGCGTACCGGTTTGCCACTGGCGCTGTGCACCAGACTGTCCCCGGCGAGCAGCACACCGCTGGCCATGGTGCCGGTCAATACGGTTCCCAGCCCGGCCACCGTGAAACTGCGGTCGATGGCAAAGCGCGGATTATGCTGTGAGTCGTTATTCGCCAGTCCCTGTAGCGTGGTCAATTGCTTCAGGTGATCGAGCAGCGATTCAACTCCGTCACCGCTGACAGCCGATACGGAAAACAGCGGTAGCATGCGCAGGGAGGTATCAGCCAACAGGTTGGCTACGTCCTGTTTCACCTGAT
>JBBDXV010000016.1:0-1436 GCA_040902165.1 Pseudohongiellaceae bacterium | reverse complement strand
GCGATTTACCGGGTGCCAGGTTGACGTGAAAACCAGTGACCGAAAGATCTTTGCGCTATTGGAACCAACCGTTGCTGCGCTGGGTCTTGAGCTCTGGGGAATAGAACGTATCAGCCAGGGTCGACGCAGCCTGCTGCGCATCTATATCGACCGTGATGCCGGCATTGGAATAGAGGATTGTGAAAGGGTTAGCCGCCAGGTAAGCGGCATACTCGATGTAGAAGACCCGATTGCCGGCGAATACACACTGGAGGTGTCTTCACCCGGAATGAATCGAAGACTGTTTAGTCCGGCACAGTTTGAAAAGTATGTGGGTAACGAAGTGAGTATCAGAATGCAGTCCCTTATGGACGGCAGACGGAATTTTAAAGGACAGATTAAAAAGGTTGCGAACGGCAATGTGGTCATTGAGCAGGAAGACGAAGAAGTCAGCTTGCCGTTAAATGAAATTGAGAAGGCCCATATTGTCTCTGTTGCTGGTGGCTCAGACTGAACCGCACGGGAGCAACCGGTATTTAGTAAGGTGACACTGATATGATGAGCAAAGAAATATTGATGGTGGCAGACGCTGTCTCTAACGAGAAAGGTGTGTCGCGTGAAGTTATATTTGAAGCAATCGAATCGGCACTGGCAACAGCTACAAAGAAGCTGCCAGGGAATGACGATATTGATTGTCGCGTCGCGGTAGACAGAAAGACCGGCGACTACGAATCTTTCCGTGTCTGGAAAGTCGTGGACGACGAAGAATACACTGGCGAACCATCACAGTTAACACTTGAACAGGCCCAGAAACTCAGCGCTGATTTGAATATTGGCGACACCTGGGAAGTGAAGATTAACAATGTCGAATTTGGTCGTATCGCCGCGCAGACTGCCAAGCAGGTCATTGTACAGAAGGTGCGCGAAGCGGAACGCGAAATCGTCATCGACCAGTACAAAGACAAGGTTGGTCAACTGGTATCCGGTACCGTCAAGAAAGTTACCCGGGACAACGTGATCGTTGATCTGGGAAATAACGCCGAGGGCTTGTTGCCACGTGACCAGATGATCCCGCGCGAGACATTCCGCATGGGCGATCGTCTGCGAGCCTTGCTGACGGAAGTGAAATCCGAACCACGCGGGCCGCAACTTATCCTCAGTCGTACTTCGCCCAGAATGCTGATCGAGCTGTTCAAGATCGAAGTGCCGGAAATTTCCGAGGAAATAATTGAGATCAAGGCTGCAGCCCGAGACCCGGGTTCCCGCGCAAAGATCGTGGTAAAGACCAATGACGGTCGCATAGATCCGGTAGGTGCCTGTGTAGGAATGCGTGGATCGCGGGTACAGGTCGTCTCCAACGAATTGGCAAATGAACGCATTGATATCATTCTCTGGGATGACAATCCGGCTCAGCTGGTAATCAATTCCATGGCACCGGCAGAAGTGGCTTCCATCAT
>JBBDXV010000015.1:0-1437 GCA_040902165.1 Pseudohongiellaceae bacterium | reverse complement strand
GCCATGACGCCAGGCTGTACGGTGCAGGCCTGTGGTCTGCGTGACAGTCGCAAGCCACTGGACAAACTGGATGCGGTGGTTCTGGGTGTCAGTCCCGATCCGGTCAGGCGTTTGGCAAAGTTTACCGAGCGAGACAAACTCAATTTCACTCTCCTGTCAGATGAAGAGCACACGGTCGCAGAGTCCTATGGAGTCTGGGGATTGAAGAAGTTCATGGGTCGTGAATATATGGGTGTTCTGCGCACAACATTCATCATCAACAAACAGGGGCGCATTGCCCTGATCATGGACAAGGTGAACACCAGGACGCATCACGACGATGTCATTGCTTTTCTCAAGTCTGAATCAAGGTAAGTCATCATCCCAATGCAACTCAATAGCAAACAATACGCCACCGCCGGCAAACCCCTGATAATTCTGCACGGCCTGTTCGGCAGCTTGAACAACTGGAACTGGCAAAGTCGCGAGTTGGCCAGGGAATTCGCCGTGACTGCGCTGGATCTCCGCAATCACGGCGGGTCAGTTCATCACGCTGATATGAATTACGCACTGATGGCAAAAGATGTTCTCACCTTTCTTGACGCGCAGCAGATAGACAGCTGTTACCTGTTAGGACACTCCATGGGCGGCAAGGTCGCTATGCAGCTGGCACTGGAACATCCTGAACGGGTGGAGCGTCTGTTGGTGGTTGATATCGCACCGGTAGATTATTCTGCCAAAAAAGGCGCGCATGAAGATGTGTTTGCCGGGCTTGAAGCAATCGACCTCGACAAACTTGCCAGCCGAAAGGAGGCTGACCGGATGCTGGCCGAGTACATCGAGGAGAAACCCCTGCGACAATTCCTGCTTGCCAACCTGACTCGCAGTGAACAGGGCGGATTTCAGTGGCGTTTCAATCTGGCAGCCCTGCGCGGGAACTATAACAAGTTGCGGCACAAACCGGCAGGTGGCAAGCCCTTTGAGAAACCGGTGCTGTTCGTCAAAGGGGCTGATTCAAATTACATCGGCGAAGAGCATCGGGACAGGATTCTGAAACTGTTCCCTGCTGCCCAGATAAAGGTCATTATGGGCGCGGGTCACTGGGTGCATGTCGACAAGCCACAGACCTTTTACAAAATTGCCCGCGACTTTTTCAGTCGCGAAGAGTGAACAGGCCATGACAGTACTGAGTGTCAACGTTAACAAGATAGCACTGCTGCGCAATTCGCGAGGTCGTGATTTTCCGTCGGTGCCGGGCTTTGTGGATCAGTGTCTGGCGCTGGGTGTCAAAGGCATCACTGTGCATCCGCGACCTGACGAACGACATATCAGGCGGCGGGATGTTCATGAAATCGCCGAATTGATTGGCGACCGCAAGGAAGTGGAGTTCAACATCGAGGGATATCCGTCACGTCAGTTTCTGGACCTGGTGGCAGAAATAAAACCGGCCCAGTGTAC
>JBBDXV010000014.1:0-1438 GCA_040902165.1 Pseudohongiellaceae bacterium | reverse complement strand
TGTCAGGTGTTCCAGGTGGAGGATGAGTGGTCTGCCATTGCGCTGAACTATACCTCTGGAACTACTGGTGATCCCAAAGGGGTTGTATTTCATCATCGCGGCGCCTATCTGAATGCCGTATCCAACTTGCTGTGCTGGAATATGGGTCTGCATCCGGTTTATCTGTGGACTGTGCCCATGTTCCACTGTAACGGCTGGTGTTTTCCCTGGTCTCTTGCCGCCTCAGTCGGAACCAGCGTTTGTCTTCGTCAGGTTCGGGACAAGGCAGTGTTTGATGCAATACGAGAACATAAGGTGACCCATTTCTGTGGTGCACCGGTGGTGCTTAATACACTGTTGAATGCTGACCCGTCATTGCGTGAAGGACTAAACCACAAAGTACATGTAATGACTGCCGGTGCCGCGCCGCCGGCGGCAGTGATCGCGGGAATGGAAAATCTGGGATTTTCTGTTATCCATGTTTACGGTTTGACAGAAACCTATGGGCCATGCGTGGTTTGTGCACCCCAAACTGAATGGGAGAATCTGAAGGTGTCGGAGCGCGCCGAGTTGCTCGCACGACAGGGGGTCCGAACCCTGATGCAGGATGAGCTGATGGTGGCAGATCCGCAAACGCTTCTGCCGGTACCCAAGGATGGCAAGACCATGGGTGAGATCTTTATGCGCGGCAATCTCACAATGAAGGGTTATCTGAAGAATGCCCCAACCACCGAAGCCTCATTTGCTGGCGGCTGGTTTCATTCCGGTGATCTGGCGGTCTGGCATGCAGACAGTTATATCCAGATCAAGGATCGCTCAAAGGACATTATTATCTCCGGGGGTGAAAACATTTCGTCTTTGGAAGTTGAGTCTGTCCTGTTCCGGCATCCCAAAATTCTGGAGGCAGCAGTGGTAGCATCACCGGATGAAAAATGGGGTGAGGTGCCCTGTGCCTTTGTCTGTCTCAAGCCAGGACAGGAGATGAGCAAAGAGGAACTGATCACCTATTGCCGGCAGGAACTGGCAGGCTACAAGATTCCGAAGAAGGTCGTATTCGGTCCGATTGACAAGACTTCAACCGGCAAGGTGCAAAAGTACCTGCTGCGCGAAAAAGCCGCTCAGGCAGACTAACGGCCAGCGACAGGACGAAGAATTGAACGGCAGATTTCGTTGACCCGCAGTCAATGTAACTCTAGGCTTGCAATGCAACGTTTCATCCATTTCACCTGTAAGGAATTGAAGATGACCAAGCCGGATAGATTTTCCAGAATTATTTTCGGGGCAGTTGCTGCCCTGTTGTTGAGCAATGTTGCCGGCGCCGCCGATGCACCAGAGACCATTAGCGTGACCAGCAGCGCCTTTGAGCATCATGGTACCGTTCCCCTTGCCAATACCGCCTATGGGGACAATCAGTCGATTGATATCAACTGGGCCAATCTGCCGGCCGGCACAGTAGAGC
>JBBDXV010000013.1:0-1438 GCA_040902165.1 Pseudohongiellaceae bacterium | reverse complement strand
CGCTACAAAAAACTGAGTTACACAAAAACAAAGAGATGGAGAAAAGCATGCAAAAAGCCATGCAGCCCAAGATTCTGTCCAGCCGGTGTTTGGTTTTAACAAGCCTGTTTGCTGCGTCGGTAACTTTGGCGCAGACCACAGACATTCCCCGCACCGAATATGGTGATCCTGATATCCAGGGCACTTACACCTACCGAACCCTGACACCTTTGGTGCGTCCGGTAGAACTCGCCGACAAGCCGACGCTTACCGAACAGGAAGCGCAGGAATGGGCGGCCTATGAAAACCAGCGTCAGAACCGTGACCTGATCATCGACTCGGTCGGCGGTGCCGGGTACCCTCCCGGTGTGATTTCCTATAACGAGTTCTGGTATGAGCGTGGGGTCGATACCATCGCCGACCGCAGGACCTCCCTGATCTATTACCCGCCCAATGGTCGTATACCGCCATTGAATGACGCCGGCAGGGCACGTGCCGCGGTGCGAAACGACGCGCTCAAATACAGTATTGGACCGGAAGCGCGGACCCTGGCTGACCGCTGTCTGATGAGCGGCGGCGCCGGACCACCCCTGGTTCCTGGCTCCTACAATAACAATATCCAGATCGTGCAGACCAAAGATCATGTGATGATTGTCAGCGAGATGATTCATCGTGCCCGCATCATTCCGTTTGCAACAGAACATTCCACCAAACAACTGAAGTGGGACGGCGATTCCATCGCGCGTTGGGATGGCGATACTTTGGTGATTGATACGCAACATTTTTATCACGAGTACAATGCCCGCGGTACGTCGGCAATGATGAAGCTGCAGGAACGCATCACCCGCATCGACGAAAACACCCTGGATTATGATTTCACCATCGAAGATCCGCTGTCCTGGGATACGAGCTGGTCAGCCAGAGTGCCACTGCGAATTACCGACATGCCGCTGTATGAGTATGCCTGCCATGAAGGCAACCACGGCATGATGGGCATTCTTGCCGGCTGGCGTCGCTACGAGTCGATGGGTTTGAATGGTGACGGCACGGCTTTGGGGACAGACTCGGAGTCGGAATAACGAAACAGATGACCCAAGGAAAACACGGATAATCCGGCGAGTATGCCTGGCAAGCCTTCATAGACCGCATCCTGTAAACCCCAGTATCGCCACAACAAAGCAGTGCCAAATCCAGTGATGATGGCGATCACACTAACAGTCTGTCCAGGTTTCCAGCCCATGCATAGCACGATCAGCAATGGCGCGAATGCACTGGCGAGTCCTGACCAGGACAGGATTACCAGGCTGAATACACTTTGGTTATTCAGTAAAGCGAGAGCAAGAGCGCAGCCGATTATTACTGTAGTGGCAAGTTTTAACAGCAGTGGACGCTCAATTTTTCGCGGTAGCAAGTCATGGGTGATGGCAGCAGAACAGCTCAGGACCAGAGAATCTGCGGT
>JBBDXV010000012.1:0-1445 GCA_040902165.1 Pseudohongiellaceae bacterium | reverse complement strand
GCTGCAGGTCCTGACGAATATGCCGGTAACCATAACCGCGTGACTGGCGGTAACGTACCCAGGAACTGGCAAAACGTTCATCGCTCAACAGGTTTTCATCGCGCAGCTGTTCCAGCGCCTGACGAATTTCTACCTCACTGGCGTCGGGACATTTGACCAGCAGCTTGCGTTGCAGTTCGAGAAAGGCGTGTTCACGGCGGGCCAGACAATCCATTGCAGCCCGCCGGACACTGCGGGAGCTGGCAGTTTTGACGGTGATATTCATTTTGCAGCTGTCAAATCCAATGCGACTGCCTGCTTCCGTTGCCAACACAGCTATTTACCGCGCGCCTTGTACTCCCCGGTTTCGATAGAGTCGATGACTTCCTTATCGACGTCTTCATCATTGGCCGGCTCCTTGCTGACCTCATGCAGCGCATCGCTGTGCTTGGGACCATTGGTAAGCAATTCCTTGCGAATGGTCTGCTCGATTTCCGTCGCAATCTCGGGGTTCTCTTCGAGGTACTGCGCGACATTCTTCTTGCCCTGGCCGATCTTCTCGCCCTGGTAGGCATACCAGGCGCCGGATTTCTCGATGAGATTGAGTTTCACACCCAGATCGATCACCTCGCCCATGCGATAGATACCGGAGCCGTACAGGATCTGGAATTCAGTCTGTCGGAACGGGGGTGCGACCTTGTTCTTGACGACCTTCACCCGGGTTTCATTACCGACTACCTCGTCGCCTTCCTTGACCGAGCCGATGCGGCGGATATCCAGCCGCACCGAGGCATAAAACTTCAGCGCATTGCCGCCGGTAGTGGTTTCCGGTGAACCGAACATCACGCCGATCTTCATGCGGATCTGGTTGATAAAGATCACCAGGGTATTGGAGTTCTTGATATTGGCAGTCATCTTGCGCAGGGCCTGTGACATCAGGCGCGCCTGCAGGCCCATATGACTGTCACCCATGTCGCCTTCTATTTCTGCTTTCGGTGTCAGCGCTGCGACCGAGTCGATGACCACCACATCGACCGCACCGGAACGTACGATCATGTCGCAAATCTCCAAAGCCTGTTCACCGGTATCCGGCTGACTCACCAGCAGGTTTTCCGTGTCCACTCCCAATGCCTCGGCATAGATCGGGTCCAGCGCATGCTCGGCATCGATAAACGCACAGCTGCCACCGGCCTTCTGCGCTTCAGCAATGACCTGCAGGGTCAAAGTAGTCTTACCGGAAGATTCCGGTCCGTAAATCTCGACGATTCGACCGCGCGGCAGCCCGCCTATCCCCAACGCAATATCCAGCCCGAGTGAACCGGTGGATATCGCCGGAATCGTAACCCGGGCGTTATCACCCAGCCTCATCATGGAACCTTTGCCAAACTGACGCACTATCTGTGCCAGTGCCGCAGCCAGGGCTTTTTCTTTGTTGACGCTTTTGTCTTCGCTCATTGTCTTGTCCT
>JBBDXV010000011.1:0-9551 GCA_040902165.1 Pseudohongiellaceae bacterium | reverse complement strand
AAACCGCGAATGCATTGAGAAAATTGTCACTGGTTCCGGTCATGGTCGCCGAAGCGACGGCTTCCTGGTGCGAACACCGCAAACTCTTGCGAAGCTCCGCTTTGCGCAAGACCGGTGACGATGGCGCTCCAGGGCTGGAAATTTCCATTGAATTGCCTGATTCAAATCAGAACGCGCATTGTATTGCATTGCTACAGAAGTTGGCGCGAATACCGGCACATTCCTGTAGACATTAACATCGGCTCTCTTTAGCCTAACGGCCAGAATATTTTTGCAGGTGAACTCCGAATTGAATACAGCCATTCATTACCCAGGTTCAGCCAAGTGGATCACGCTATTGATCGGATGCCTTTTACCGGTCCAGGCTTATGCGCAAAGCAGTATTCCCCTGCCCATTCTGTCAATCGATGATCATTTGAATGAACGCCCCCTGTTCGATGCTCTGACCCGGCGAGTGGCCGGATTGGAAGTCGATGTATATCTGGTTGAGGACGAACTTCGAATTGGTCAACATATTGATTTGCTTACCAAAGGCAGGACTCTCACGAATCTGTATCTGGAACCCTTGCGCCTGCTGTCAATGCGCAATAATGGCCAGGTGTATGAAGACGCATCGACCCCCCTGGTGCTGATACTGGACATCAAAACCGATGCAATGGCCACGTATAAGGCGCTGCAACGGGTAATGGCGGGCTATGAAAGAATGCTGACGCGCTACTCAATGACCAGTACGTTGCCCGGCACCATCAGTTTGATAATTACCGGCAACTATTCGAGTGATTTGCTGGCCAGCGAAGCGGAACGTTTCGTGGCTATTCAGGGCAGCGTAACTAACCTGACCGACGCCGATTTCAACCGCCACCTGTCGCCAGTAATAAGCCTGGACTGGTCCGGTCTGTTTGTCTGGGACGGAAGTGGAGAAATGCCGGCGGATCAGCTTGAATCCCTGTCAATGGTAAGCCGGATGATCCGGGACGCCGGAGCAATATCGCGAATGCTGAAAGCGCCTCCAAGTCCGGCTGTCTGGCGTGTTCTGCAGTCAGCGAACATAGACCTTGTAGATTCCGACCAGGTTGAATTTTTCGGTCTGTTTCTGCGAAGCAACGGACTGTGATGTCAGCTGGCTATTTCGCCCGCAATGATCAGGTCACACATTCTCTTCAGACTATGGGTTTTGTCTACCATCATTGCAAACCGCTGATCTTTGGTAACGCCGTGATAGTAGCGGTAGTAGATCTGTTGCCCGATCACCGCCAATCGAAACTGCCCAAAACAAAAATAAAACGGGAAATTGTCCACGGCGAGACCGGTACGGCTGGAAAATCGCTCTATGATCTCTGTTCGCTTTGGAGCACCCGGCGTATCGCTTGGCATGTTGCGATACTGCCTGTGGAATTCAGGATCACCCTCCTCGACCCAATACGCCAGTGTACAACCCAGATCCATTAAAGGATCTCCAACAGTGGCCATCTCCCAGTCCAGCACCCCAATAACCTGTAATGGATCCGCAGCAGAAAAAATCACATTATCCAGTTTGTAGTCATTATGAATGACACTCGCCTTAGCGCTTTCAGCCGGCATGTGTTGATGCAACCAGCCAATGATTTTCTGCATATCAACGGTATCCGGCGTAATGGCCGCCTCCCAACGCTTTGCCCAGCCTTCTACCTGGCGTCGAACGTAGCCCTGCGGGCGACCGAAGTCCAGCAGACCGGCCTCAGCCAGGTCGACCGAATGCAATTCATTGAGAACATCGAAAAAATTCAGCAACTGCTGACGGATCTGTTGCGGTGAAAGATTCAGGCCGGGAGGATACTCCCTGCGAATAACCAATCCTTCAATGTAATTCATCAGATAGAAATCACAGCCCAGAACACTTTGGTCCTGGCAGAAATGTACCGGTTTGGGAGCGTAGGGAAATATGTTCTCCAAAGCTGAAAGTACGCGGAATTCGCGGGACATATCATGCGCGGATTTGACCTTGCTGCCGAAAGGCGGCCTGCGCAATACCCACTTGAAATCACCACAACTGATCTGATAGGTAAGATTCGAAAATCCACCGGGAAACTGCTGCACACTCATGTTGGACATATCGATTCCGAGAATCGGTTCCAAATAGGCTTTGAGCCTGCTTACATCAAGCTCTTCACCAGGACGAACCGTTGCAGCTTTGTCTACCAGTTCTGATTTCACGCCTGTCTGTTTCTCTCTGTCCCGATGTCCGCTTCGGGCATAAACGCTATCGAAAAGTAACCATGTGCTTTCGTTCCGGCCTTTCAAGATGAGCCAAACTGTTAAACATGGTGAGTGATATTTTGCCGTTGCCGTAGCGCAATCTGGTTACCGAGCTGTTATGTACCATCCAGTTAGTGGCGATCACTTCCGTATCCGGAAACCGCAATGCACGTTGCAGGGCCAATGCTATCACACCCCCGGATGTGGAAATCAGTATCCTGCTGCCACCCGAATGTCGAGCCATGAGTTCATCAATGGCACTATGCACACGTTGCTGAAATTGGCGCCAGGATTCAAAATGCTGATCACCGGTATGCGGTTGCAACTCATCCCTGATCCATTTGGCAGTTGCAGCTTCAAACACTTTTTGAAACAGGCGCTCATCACGAATGGGCAGGCGTAATTCAGGGTCAAACCCTCCCTCGCGGGCGAAATCACGCAAATAAATTCCTATCAGCGGATCGCCGTTATACTCATTGAATCCCTCGTGAGTCTGGTGCTTTGGCGATGTATTTTTGACCAACCCCAGCAATTCCTGAGCCGTCTCCAACTGTCGCCGGAGGGTTCCACTGTAAGCAAAGTCAAACTGTTCACCAAGCTCCTGCCAATGTTCAGCAAGCATTTTTACCTGGTGCACACCGGATGCGCTCAGTTTGTCATAAGACTCCGCTCCAAAAGAAGCTTGCCCATGACGTACGAAAACCAACTCGCTCATTGGTTAGAGAGATATGAATCTGGAAGTGTGAAAATCGCTATTGCCGAACTGGAGTTCAATGGCGGTAATGCGTTTGAAAAAGTGCGCCACGTCCAGTTCATCAGTCATCCCAATACCACCGTGAATCTGTACAGCTTCCTGTCCCACTTTTTTGATTGCCCTGCCGACCCGGCTTTTGGCCGCTGACACGGTTTTGGCCTTGTCTATTGCCGATGCGCTGCTATCCAGCTTCATCGCTGCCATCAATACGATTGACCTGGCAAGTTGGCACTCAATAAACATGTCGGCCATACGATGTTGTAAGGCCTGAAAGCTGCCGATGGGTACACCGAATTGTTTTCTGGTTTTACTGTATTCCACTGTTTTTCCAAGCAGACAATCCAATGCACCAACTGCTTCGGAACAGATTGCCAGGGTTGCCAAATCAACTGCCGCCTCCAGAGCAGCATGGGCCTGTCCGGCGGAACCAAGTCTGTCTGCAGCGGCCACTGAAACACCATCAAATTCAATATTGGCAGCGGTCTGACCATCAACATTTTGATACCCCTGCCGTGAAACACCGGCCAGGCCGGGGTCTACCAGGAAAATGCTGATGCCTTCCTGATCTGTCGAGGTACCGCTTTCACGCGCGACTACCAAAAGCAGATCAGCATTGACTCCATTGAGTACATTGATCTTGCAGCCGCTCAGGATGAAATTGTCCGCTGATTTTTTTGCTATGGTTGTGACATTGGCCAGGTTATAACGCGAGACTGTTTCTGAAATCGCGCAAGCCAGTTGTAATTCTCCTTTCATGACCCGGTTTACCAGATCCTGTTTCTGTGCCTTGCTGCCAAGCGTGGCTATCAGACTTCCTGCCAGGACAGCAGTTGGCACAAACGGCTCTACAACCATGCCCCTGCCAAACTCCTCCATTACCACCATCAGATCAATTGCTGAACCGCCGAAACCGCCGTCTTCTTCCTTGAATGGTACGGTGAGCCATCCGAGTTCGGCAAACAACTTCCAGTTGTCATCACTGTAGCCCTTTGCACTCGCTACAATTGCCTTGCGTGTTTCAAAATTGTAATTCCGCTGTACAAATTTCTGTACACTATCCTGCAACATCTGCTGCTCATCGGTAAACGCAAAATCCACTGAACTAACCTCTTGATTTCATATAATTGCCAGAATCCGCTTATGCCTGGATTGGATTTGTTATAAACCAAGCACTGCCTTACAAATGATGTTTCTCTGAACTTCGTTGGTTCCACCAAAGATTGTTAATTTGCGATCATTAAAATAAGTGGTAACAGCTGTAGCCAGGTTTGCATCACTCCGCGGTTGACTGCCAAGTTCCGATACAGATTGCTCGGCAACGAACGGCAATCCTTCATAGGCTGCCAACTCAACAAACAACTCATCAAGCCGTTGCGCTGCTTCAGTTCCAACAATTTTGAGAATGGACGACTCGGGTCCAGGCGCCTTACCCACACTGAGTGCAGCAAGCGTGCGCAACTCGGAATACTCCAGTGCCAGCAATTCAATCTCCACCAGGGCTACCTTGCCGGCAAACACCGGGTCCTGCATCAGTGTATTTCCGTATCCGTCAGACTGATTCGCCGCCAGTTGTTTGAGCTGGTCCAATCGGCGCTTGGATGCAGGTACCCGGGCAATATTCGTTCGCTCATGCGTTAGCAGGACCTTGGCATAAGTCCAGCCCTGGTTTTCTTCGCCGATACGATTCGCGACCGGAACCCGCACATTCTCAAAAACGATTTCATTGACTTCAGCGTGCCCGTCAAGAAGCACGATCGGATTGACAGTAATTCCGGGAGACTTCATGTCGATCAACAGAAAGCTGATCCCTTCCTGCTTCCTGACAGTGTTGTCGGTTCTAACGAGGCAAAAAATCCAATCGGCATATTGTCCATAGGTATTCCAGGTTTTAGTGCCATTAACAATGTAATGATCACCGTCCCGCGCTGCTGAAGTTTTCAGCGACGCAAGGTCAGATCCTGAGTTTGGCTCTGAATAGCCCTGGCACCACCAGACCTTGCTTTCCAGAATATCCGGAAGGAATCGCTTTCTTTGCTCGTCTGTCCCGTAGGCAATAAGTACCGGAGCAACCATTTTGACGCCGAAGGCGACCGGTTCCGGTGCTCCCACCATTCCCATTTCCATACTGAAAATATATTTTTGTGTCGGGGTCCAGCCAGTCCCTCCGAATTCAACCGGCCAATTAGGTGCCATCCATCCCTTTTTATGCAGAATTTTCTGCCAGCGAATATATTCAGGCTTTGTCAGTCGCTGGTTATTGTCAATACTGGATTTGATGTCTGCGGGAAATTCGGACTCCATGAAACTGCGAACTTCGGTCTGAAAGGCTAGTTCTTCAGGGGTAAAATCTGCGTTCACGACTGACTCCTCACACTGGATCGCCAGACCAACCAGTCAACTCTTGCAGCCAACGATTGCCGTTGCTCGAAGCCGGTGGTCTAAAAATAGACAGGGATCAAACAGCTTAACCGTTTGACCCCTGGGGCGATCGCAACTGTATCATCTTTACCGGTCGCGTAAAACGAAAAATCGAGCACCTGCTCTATCAGGCTGGATGAAGCTTAGTCAGAGCTTGGATAGCCGCTCAGCAGATCCCGGAAAGTTTCCAGAAATGCCACTCTGGCAGGGCCTTCATGCATATATTCTCCCGGCGACACAGTATGAATACGACTGACTTCTCCGGCCCAGACTTCCTGACCGGTTGCGGTTTCCCGCATGGAGATTTCCACCACTGCGATATAGCGCAATTCGACATCAATGGCTTCCTGACGGATAAACGGATTGATATCCTGCTGCTCCGGATTCAGATTCACATGTCGATACGACAGGGTAATGATCAGGTCATTGATCTGGTCGTTACGCGCAAGACCTTTTTCCTGCATTGCAGAATCAAACATTTCTACGATCCAACCGCTCAGAAATAGCGGCATATCTACGACCCGGATGGCGTACTCTTCGTAGTTGGCGTAATTGCCAGGACAGCAAAGGGTGACGTTATTGCCTATCTTGAGTCCCGATTGTGCGCACCCCGCCAGAATCAGCACGCTGGTCAGAAATATTGACCGGTATCTGTATATCTTTAGCATCGTTAAAACTCCTGATTTCATTTTTTTCAGTATAGATTGAGAGTTGTCTCCGGACCTTGAGTAGGGTCAATTCACTCTAACATAAGTAAGCTGCGTTAAAACCTGCTGTCGACAAACGAAATCGACTCGAATATGGTTCGGATAGAATCTGAACAGGTTTACATCCCGGAGGGATTGAAGCATATGGAAAACTTTACGCCGGTCAGCGCCATCGCTGGCGGTCTTTTGATAGGAGTCGCGGCGACACTGATGTTGCTCGTTTACGGCAGGATAGCTGGCATCAGTGGAATTCTGGGCGGCATCTTGTTTCCGCTTCAGGGAGAAACCCTGTGGCGCGTAATATTTCTGGTCGGACTGGTGGCCGGGGCCGCGGTTTACCCGTTAATTTCCGCTACTTCTGTGCAATGGACGGCACAGACAGGCTCAATCGGGATGGTCATAGCCGGTTTGCTGGTGGGGTTCGGAACGCGCATGGGCAGTGGCTGCACCAGCGGTCATGCGATCTGTGGAATTGCCAGAATCTCCAAACGCTCGTTTGCCGCTACTGGCGTTTTTATGGTCACCGCCGTGATCACTGTTTATGTGCTAAGGCATCTGAGCGGGCTGGTTATATGACCCAAATGAAGCAATTTGCTGCCTTGTCGGTAGTGTTTGGGTCCGGTGCCCTTTTCGGACTCGGACTCACGCTCTCGGGCATGATCAATCCAGCCAAAGTGATCGGCTTTCTGGACCTTGCCGGAAATTGGGATCCGAGCCTTCTGCTGGTGATGGCCGGCGGACTGGCAGTTACGTTTCCGGCTTTTCAGCTGATTCTCAAACGCGGCGCTCCAATTCTGGAGGCAAAATTTTATCTTCCCACCCGCAAAGACCTTGATCCCCGATTACTGGGTGGTGCGGTGTTATTTGGCCTCGGCTGGGGAATAGCAGGTTTATGCCCGGGACCGGCACTTGCCGCACTTACCTTGCTCAATGGTCAGGTATTCCTTTTTGTCGCTGCCATGGTCGCCGGTATGCTGCTGCACAAGGTTTTGGCAGAATAGCCGGTGTGATTGTGGCAGAATTATGATTTTGGAAAGCTTGAATGGAAATTGAAAACCGGGTCGGCTATCCTTCGCGCGCTTTTCCGGCAGTGCAAATACTTACCTCAATTCTAAAACCTATCCAGGAGAATCAATGAATATCAAACACATGGTGAAAACTACCCTGTTGATATTGGCTTTATCAAGCTTGACTGCCTGTCGTTCCGGCAGCGAAGTAGACCAGGAGGCCGAGTCTGCTGCTGCTGATGCAGGACTTTCCGGTATTGATGCCACTACCCAGCGATCCCAGCAGCTTCAGGCCGAGGCGGCACAAAGGGCTGCCGAAGCCCAGGAGCGAATGGCCAGAGCCGCACTGCAAACGACCATATTCTATTTCGATTTTGACATCGCTGAATTCAGGGCTGCGGATCGCGACGTGCTCACGTTCCACGGTCGCGATTTGTCCGGTAATCCGAACAAGCGCATTCGCCTCGAAGGACACGCAGATGAGCGCGGCACTCGTGAATACAACCTTGCTTTGGCCGAGCGCCGGGCGCTGAACATAATGAACTTCCTCGTGGTTAATGGCGCCTCACGTTCCCAGATTGAAACCGTCAGTTACGGTGAGGAACGTCCTGCCGACAACGGTTCAACCGAAACGGCTTATCAACGCAATCGGCGCGTGGAAATTATCAGTCGCTAAAACGTGCACAGCAGGCAGCCTGCAAAAGAGGCCGGGGAAACCCGGCTTTTTTATTTATTCTGACTCAGAAAAACATATGCCTGGGTCGCGCCAATTCAAAGCCTGCAATCCAGACCAACACAGTTAACAGAAACAGGCCCGGCAGCAAAAATGCAAACAGGCTGACCATTGACTGCATCGTCAGCCCCAATCCTGCTACAGCCAAATAGATCAACATTGTCAGTGCCTTGGCCAGAAGATAATAGTTAATGAATGGTGCCGTGTTATGCGTCATCTGCCACGGCCTCGCCTGAATCAACCAGCGACCGGCGATCGCCAATCCCAATAAATCTGTCGGCCAGAACAGCAACAGATTCCAGTTGTGATAAAGATCTTCGTGTCCGGAAACAAACCAACCGCCCAGCATCAAGACTCCATAGATTCCGCTGGCGAACGCAGTCAACATTCCGATCACACCCAGGAGCCGAAAGCTGAATCGGGGAATCCGAAAGCCGATGCGTGAGTGTGTAGCGAAATATGACATGGGGATTCTGCGCAACATCAGATAAAGAAAGATAACCGGTGCCAGCAAAATCGCTCCCGCAAGGTAATAGGGATTCAGCTGTGCAGCAGGGGGAGAAAACTCCATCAGTATTTCTGTATCCGATAACAACATCAGTCTGTCACTTTCGCTCGCAACGTCAGACGGCAGATTCATCAGGCGGACACGTAAACTCGAAGGTAAAAACATTTCTTCCCATTGACTGACGGTTCTGTCGACCCTGCTGTTCATCATAATATCGAGAGAAATCGCAATAACAGCAAGCGATTGATAATGATGTAACACGAGGCCCCGGAAGGTATTTGGAGTCATTTGATTCGTCATATTACTGATTTTGCCGCCCATTGCCTCATTCAAATAATCGCGAACCCTTGTCGTGCAGTTGTCAAAGAAATACTGATAAGGGTAGACAATATTCTCTGGCTGCAGATTCCACATCAAGCGTCGGTACAATAGAGCCTTTTGCGAGTTGTTAAGATTGATACGCTCCTGCCAGACCGTTCGTTCCTGCTGCCGATAGTTGTTCATTTCTGTCTCAGGACGAAAGGTCCCCAACCGGTAATTCATTATTCCTTTGAAAAAATTGAATGAGAACCGGACTACTCCACCACTGGTGTCAAACAGACCCCAGTTGAATACAGTATCGGTATTATTGTTTTCATCCACCATTCTCAACGCCGTGTGCCCGAAGTTATCCCACACGTGGTTCCCCACATCGACCGTGATGAGATAAAAATGCAATTTGCCCAGATCAGACGGTAGCGCAATGGCACTGTCTTCCGGCAGCGCTTCCAGCGCTCCTGTCGACGTGCTGCCAAAACAGCCGACAATGCCCATCAGCAGAATGACCGCCAGCAGTCCTCGTCTGCGTCGTTTGATTGACTGCATAGGGGAGTTGGATAGATTTGGAAAAGCGCAATTATTGAATGGCATCTTGGTGGATTATTATTCTTTCCGGCATCGTAGGCGCCGGTTACAGCCCGGGAAACCGCAATCCTATCAAAGTTCTGTTTCGAAGCAAGTTGAGCCGCCGGCCATTGGTGCCACAGTTTGAATCTTCGCTGGTGGTTGAGGGAAGGAATCAAGCAGCATTGGTTGACTCGAGTGCTTGGGTAGTAAACGCGCGCGACAGACCAGTCGTTACGACCCATGGGCACGTGATTTCGTTGTGGGTCAGGCGCGGGACAGACCAGTCGCTACGACCCCTGGCGCC
>JBBDXV010000010.1:0-1466 GCA_040902165.1 Pseudohongiellaceae bacterium | reverse complement strand
AAATTCGGAAACAGTAATGTATAGATCGGCAATAACCACATTCCTTCTGTTGATGCTCGTGTCCGTGCCAGGCTTTGCGGCAGCGCCTGAATACGAAATCGAAATTCGCGAGCATTTGTTCTATCCGTCGGAACTGACAATTCCAAGTGGCGCAAAGGTCAAGCTGCGAATCATAAACAATGATCCAACCCCGGAAGAGTTTGAAAGCTTTGAGCTGAATCGGGAGAAAGTCATCCTCGGGAACAAATCCGGGATAGTGTTCATAGGACCGCTAAAGGCCGGAGATTATCCTTTTTTCGGTGAGTTCTATCCGAAGACTGCGCAGGGAAAAATCATCGTCGTGGACCAGTAGATTAGAGAAAGAATATGACCAGTGCGGTAATAATATTTCTGCGTGAAATTCTGGAAGCGATGATGATCGTCAGTGTATTGCTAGCTTCCAGCAGCGTTTTGCGCATTCCCCGAAAATGGGTTGGACTGGCGCTGCTTATTGGCCTGGCGGGAGCCGGTCTCTACGCCCTGATGTTTAGCCGTATCAGCGATGCATTCGAAGGCGTCGGGCAGGAAGTGATCAATGCGATCCTGTTGTTTGCCATCTGTGTCAGCCTGGCGGTCTATGCCAATTTCATCGTGTCCAGAATCAGGAGTCCTGTGTCGAGGTTTCCTCAATGGCCAGGTGTAGTGGCGATAATTTTTGCGGTGGGCTGCGCCATTACCAGGGAAGGAGTAGAACTTTACATTTACCTTTCCGGTTATGCGCAAGGGCCTGAGGCACTCTTGCCGATTATATTGGGTGGAACACTGGGTTCCGGAATTGGCTTGAGCCTGGGCGCCCTGATTTACATTGCAGTAGTGTCCCTGAGTCGATTTCGAAGCTTACTGATCAGCTGCATGTTGATGATACCGGTAGCGGCGGGCATGGCATCCCAGGCGAGCAATTATTTGATGCAGGCTGATCTTTTAACGGCACAAATGCCATTGTGGGATAGCTCGAATTTAATTTCTGAAACATCGATTCCAGGCGAACTTCTTTACGCAATTTTCTCCTACGAAGCCACCCCTACACCGTTTCAAGTGATGATTTACCTCGGAGTTGCCGCTATCATCATCGCCAGTTTTTTCGCAATGCAATTGCTGGCCAATCAACAAAAAAGAATATCAACTCTCCGTGTATAACCTGAGAAATATCTTTCGCTTACTGATCCTGCTGGCAACGGTAGCAGGTATTCACGGGCAACAGAAATCCTGGGCTGATAACCCGGAACAACACAACGGTATCGATAAAATCTATCATCCTTATGTGCAACCGCTTGAGCGCGAATTTGAATATCGAAGTATTTATCAGACCGACAGCGATCCAGGCGAAGATGACATACTGAGACAGCGGTTTGGTTTTGGGCGATCAGTATCCGAGCGGATTTTCGTTGAAGCTTATCTGATCGGAATCAAACCGCCTGCAGGCAGCT
>JBBDXV010000009.1:0-9776 GCA_040902165.1 Pseudohongiellaceae bacterium | reverse complement strand
TCGTCATCAGGACGATTGCCATAGGCTCCCCAATAACGTTTGAAGGCGCCAGTGGTCATATCAACGACCGCCACCCGCCGGTTGCGATAACCGTCGGCTATGTAAGCTTCGTTGTTTGCTACGTCCATGGCAATCTCAGCAACTTGTGCGAAGTGTTCGGTGCTGTTGCTGTTGCGGTCATTGCCAGGTACGCCGATGGTGCGAATGTAATTTCCATCACGGGAAAAAACCAGAATATGCGAGTCACCGCCACCATTGCCGCCGATCCAGACGTCACCATTGGGGGCGATTTCAATGCCGTGGTTGGAGTTCGGCCATACATAGGGAACGTTTTCTTTCGGGCCACCCCAGGCGTTTATCAGGTTGCCTTCAATATCAAATTCGATGATCGGCGGTGCCGGAGTGCAGCATTCACTTACGCCGGCATACAAACCTAATTCGGTACGTACCGCGAACATGGATTCCTGATCCCGATGAACAATGAAAATGTGGTCTCGCTCATCGACGTCAACGCCGATGGTACGACCCAACAGCCAGTGATTCGGCAGCGGTTTCGGCCACAAAGGGTCAACCAGGAAATGCGGCGCCATCACATCATTGCTGGCTGCGATCGCCGGGTCTTGCAACCTGGACTGACCTACGCCCAGAGCCACTAATGCGACCCCCAGAGTTGCTCCTATAATCATTTTCATGCTTGTCATTTTTCCTCCAAATACCCGCTACAGGGGCCTTATTTTTTTCAGAGCGAAGCGCAGTATACTCACTTCAATCGACACAGTATACTCGCAGGCGGTTTTTTAACCGGGCAGTTACATTTTTTTACATTTCTCGTTATGCGATTGAATTCAATGATAAAAAATTTAATCAAGGCAACGCTTTTCAAGCTCATTCCAGTCTTCCTGTTGAGTACTCTTGCGAGTGTTTCGATGGCGCATGACATTCCCTCACGGGTTACTGTTTATGCTTTTGTAAAACCTGCCGGAAATCAGCTGACAGTTTTGATGCGGGTGCCGATGGAGGCATTTGGCGAAATTGTCTTTCCGACGCGCGGACCTGGCTATCTGGAAATATCTGACGCCGCTTTTGAACTGAACGATGCAGCGAGGGTATATCTCACCGATTCTGTCACTTTCTATGAAAACGGCAACGCGCTCAGCGGACAGGTTCTGGAGGCAACTCGCGTATCTCTGCCCTCCGATCGATCATTCACTGACTATGAAACCGCACTGGCCAATATTCTCAGCCCGCCCTTGCCCGATGATGTGAATTTGTTCTGGCGACAGGGGATGCTGGACGTGCTGGTGACCTATCCCATCACTTCTGAACAGTCTGAGTTTTCCGTGAATCCGGAACTTGGGACTTTGTCAGATGAAACCACAACCGTACTGCGCTTCATCCTCCCCAGCGGTGCGGAACGGGTATTTAATTACACCAGCAATCCCGGGCTGGTATTGCTGGACCCACGCTGGCATCAGGCCGTTGTGCGTTTTATCGAAATGGGATTTGTGCATATTCTTGAGGGGCTGGATCATCTGCTGTTTCTGTTCTGTCTGGTAATTCCATTACGCAGCATGCGCAAACTGATACCGGTGATCACTTCGTTCACAATCGCCCATTCCATAACCTTGATCGGTTCTGCCTTCGGTCTGACGGGCGGTACCTTATGGTTCCCCCCGTTGATAGAAACATTGATTGCCTTGTCCATTGTGTACATGGCATTTGAGAATATTGTCGGTGCCAGGCTGGAACATCGTTGGCTGGTGACCTTTGGATTCGGCCTGATACACGGGTTCGGTTTTTCCTTCCTCTTCAGCGACACCTTGCAGTTTGCCGGCGGCCATTTGTTATCTTCTCTGTTGGCGTTCAACGTAGGTGTGGAGCTGGGACAAATGTTTATCCTGTTACTGGTTATTCCTTTACTGGCGTTATTCTTCAAGTATGTTGTAGCCGAGCGGGTAGGAACCATCCTTTTGTCTGCACTGGTGGCCCATACCGCCTGGCACTGGATGATGGAGCGTGGTGTAACACTGGGTGCGTACCAGTTTCAGATGCCGGTATTCAACGCAGAGTTTTTCGCCGGCCTGATGCGTTGGGGAATGCTGCTGGTAATCATTGCGGGTGTGGTATGGGGAATGTGGGAGGTGTTTCGCCGTTTTGCCGGCGCACCCGCCTCCGACCCCTATCCGGTGACAGAAACCTCCAGACCGCAGGAAGCCTGAAACTCAGCCCGCGGGCCGGATCAAAAAGATGATTCAGCGGGGACGATATTTTCTCAGTTTTCGCTGCGCTACTTCGGCCCCGTAAACATTGCCGTTTTCATCAGCTGTCACGCCTTCTGCAACGCTGGTGCCGCCAGCAGCGCCGGTATTGGGATCAGGTATAAATGCCGTTACGAAGCCGTCGATCGCGCTGCCGATTCGAATCCCCCGGTACCAGCCGGGATTTCTCCTGGGGCCGGTATTGGATTCCGAGTCCGCCGAATAGAGAATGTCGTCGGCGTCTATGTAAAGACCACTGGGTCGACCAAACTGGGTCCAGGTATCGACGTGTGTCCCGTCCTGCTCGAATATCTGCAGTCGGCTGTTGCCACGGTCAGCGACAAACAATCTTCCGCGTGAATCCATAGCGAGCGCATGTGGAACCCTGATCTCACCGTCTTCTGCGCCGGTAGTGCCCCACTCCATCAGGTATTCACCGGTACTGTTGTATTTGACGATCCGGTTGTTGCCGTTGGCGGAATGGCCGTCGGCGACAAAAATATCCCCGTTGGGAGCAACGACTACGTCGCAAGGTTGATCAAATATATAGTTTCCTTTACCTGCAAGACCCGCCTGACCGAGGCTCATCAACAATTCGCCATCCGGACTGAACTTGTAAACCTGATGACCTTTGCCGCGTTCGGCATCGCCCCTGGCGTCCGCAATCCACACATTACCGTCGGCATCGACATGAATACCGTGCGGCCAGACAATCATGCCGGCACCAAAACTCTTCACCACATTGCCCTCGGAATCGATCAAAAACACCGGGTCAATGTCAGGAGTATCCAGGCAATTGCCATTTGCTCCGCAGCGCTCAGCGGCCCAGAGGTTTCCTTCTCCGGCGTAATAGACGGTACTGGTCGCGCCCCAAGTCCTGTCGTTTGGCAAGGTCACCCAGTCCTGATCGTCCGGATTCACAGTTTCGTAGGGGTTGGGAGCGTTATTGGGATTGTCCAGTTGAGCAAATCCTGCGACTGGGACGAGAATCAATCCAATTGCCAGTATCGGCCTGATAATCTGTGAACAAGACATGATGTACTTACCTCCATTGATTTCTAAATAGTCGTTGGACCGTCGACTTTACCGGATAACTCCGCGAATGTCCTGGGTTGACACTTGCAGGTGAAAAGCACCAAACCTCGACGGTCTATAGGCTGATTTGTCGAATCTTGAACTGGATTGTCGAGGTTAGGCTGGTGGTTAATTTTGTTACAAATAGTAATGAATTTTAGTAACCCTTTGGATCAAATTGATTTAGAATTACGACGCTTTCAAGAACACTGAGGAGTGTCACCATGAAACAGCTGTTTAGGTTAGGGCTGGTAATTTTGGCTGGCTTGGTTAGCACCACAAATTTTGCTGCGCCGCAGCGAGCCGGAGATTTCGGTCTTCTGGATGATCGCGGCCAGTTCCATCAACTGAGTCGTTACCGCCACAAACAGGCTCTGGTATTAATGAGTTTTGACAGTAATTGTAGCGCCATGACTTCCTTGAGCGCCGCTTTCAATAGCTTGCGAACAGAATGGGAAGTGCAAGGCGTGGCGTTCGCCTACCTTGATGCGGGTAATCTGAGCCGCGCAGATGCGCAGGCTCTGGGACTTGAACTGCCAATATTGAAAGACGACGGTCAGTTGGTTTCTGAATCTCTGGGTGTAAGCCGGGCGGGTGAAGTGATAGTGCTGGACCCTGAGCGCCTGACCCTGTTGTACCGTGGTCCCGTGCAAAACGAAGCGGTTGCTACGCTTACCAATGCGGTTGCCGGCAGCAGGGACGAAACCCGCTTGCTGGAATCTTCCGGCTGTGAAATCGCCTATCCGGTTAAACAAATGCATGCCAGCAATGTGCCTGATTATTCCTCACAGGTTGGCCCCATCGTTGCGGAAAACTGTGCCATCTGCCACCGCCAGGGTGGAATTGGTCCATTTGCGATGGACAGCCACCTGATGTTACAGGGCTGGTCACCAATGATTCGTGAAGTACTGCTGACCAAGCGTATGCCGCCGGAGCAGGTTGACCCGGAGATCGGTCATTTCGCCAACGCTCGTTATATCAGTGAAGCCGATATACAGACCCTGGTGCATTGGATCGATGCAGGTGCGCCTCGTGGCACTGGGACCGAAGATCCCCTGGCGGCAATGCAGTTCCCCGAAACCGACTCCTGGCAGTTGGGTGAACCTGACTACATCGTCACTGCGCCGAAACATGAAATTCCTGCCACCGGTGTGCTGGATTACATTACCGTGGATGTGGATCTGCCGTTTAGCGAAGACAAATGGGTGAAGGCGGTACAGTTTATTCCTGGTGACCGTTCGGTGTTGCACCATCTGCTGACCTATGTTACCGCGCCGGCGGAAAACTTTGATGGTGGTGAAACCGATACACGTTCTGTAGCGCGCCGTTTTCTGGAAGGCTATGCACCGGGCAAAATAGACGCGATGGAATTTCCGCAAGATACCGGTGTATTTATACCTGCCGGTCATAAACTGTCGATGCAGTTTCACTACACCACCAATGGCAGGGCTACCTCAGACGAGACTATTCTAGGGCTGTATATGCATGAAGAGCCTCCGACTTACGAAAACTTCACCCGCTCCATCTCCGGTCGGTTCTCAATTCCGCCCTATGCACTGGATCACAAGGTGAATGCGGAATACGTGTTTGATGACGATGTGGTGGTTACCGGACTGCGTGCCCATATGCACTTCCGTGGCAAGGACATGAAGTTCTCCGTGGAGCAACAGGACGGCTCATGGAAAGACATTCTCAGCGTACCGTCTTACAGTTATGCCTGGCAGCCTACTTATCAGCTGGACCAGCCTGAGATGATTGCGGCCGGCACCAAGGTGCATGTAACAGGAACTTTCGACAACTCCGAGTTCAATCCAGCCAATCCCGATCCAAGTAAACAGATCGGTTTCGGCTTACAGAGCTGGGATGAAATGTTTATCGGTTACTGGACCTACCATTCCGCGACACCGACAAACTGATCGGTAATTTGACGAAAAAGGGCGACTGCAGGTCGCCCTTTTTTTTTGCTGGGTACTGACTGCAGCATTGTCCAGCGGGGGATAGCCGGTGATGGCCGATGCCCTTGCTAATTCATTGTGCCGCCGGTGATTAACTTGTTATTATGCGGGCGTTTGTCCCAATAAGAATAATTGTGGAGAGCAGTGTATGTCCTCGATCTTTGTCATGCTGTTTGGCCTCGTAGGTTTCTCGTTCGGCTGGTTTGTGTATTCCAAATTCATTGCCGGAAAAATCTATCGACTGGACCCGAACTACGTTACCCCGGCACACCAGTTCAACGACGGGGTTGATTATGTGCCCACTAACAAATTCGTGCTGTGGGGATCCCACTTTACTGCCGTCGCGGGCGCTGCTCCGATTGTCGGTCCGGCTATTGCCGTTTATTGGGGATGGGTGCCGGCCCTGCTGTGGGTTACGTTTGGGTCCATATTCTTT
Organism: Pseudohongiellaceae bacterium; assembly: GCA_040902165.1. GTDB lineage: Bacteria > Pseudomonadota > Gammaproteobacteria > Pseudomonadales > Pseudohongiellaceae > NORP240. The sequence goes on along the minus strand of JBBDXV010000009.1, from coordinate 4,053 downwards.
GCCGGCGTACATGACATGGGAGCACTCTGGGCCAGCAATCGCCACGGTGCGAAATCAATAGGAGCACTGTCCGAGAGTGTCGTGGGCAAGCGCACCCGTTCCTTGTTCATGGTAGTGATATTCCTTCTGCTGCTGATGGTAAATGCTGTATTCGGCACCATCATCGCCACCGACATGGTGATCTTCCCTAATTCGGTATTTCCATCCTGGGTCGCCATACCGGTGGCCATCGCCGTCGGCGTGTTGATACGCAAAGGCGTAAACCTGCTGGCGATTTCCGTAATTGGCGTAGTCATGCTCTATTTCAGTATCTGGATAGGCAGCTTGTGGCCGCTGGCATTACCCGGAGATATTTTCGGTCTGGGGCCCAATGGTAACTGGATTATCCTGCTGTTTGCCTATGCGGGAGTTGCCTCCATGTTGCCGGTATGGCTCCTGTTGCAGCCCCGTGACTATATTAATGGTGCGCAGTTGGTACTCGGCCTGCTGGTAATGTACACCGCAGTTCTCATTGCCGGGCCAGAGGTCACTGCGCCTGCATTCAATACCGTGGCAGAAGGGACGCCGCCGTTGTTCCCCATTCTGTTTGTCACTATAGCCTGCGGCGCGATCTCCGGATTTCATGGCATCGTTTCCTCAGGTACCAGCTCCAAGCAATTGAATAATGAAAAGGATGCACGCTTTGTGGGTTATCTTGGTGCCCTGGGTGAAGGTTCTCTGGCACTGATTACTATTATTGCAGTCACCGGGTCGCTCTATGCAGCTACCGGCGCGGACTGGAGTGCGCTGTATCCCAGTTTCTCCGGCGGTCCCGGCCAGACTGGATTTATCAATGGCGGCGCCAGCCTCATAACAGCAGGTTGGGGGATTCCTGAGGCCTTCGCCCAGACTATGCTGGCAGTCATGGTGGTATTGTTTGCAGCTACAACCATGGACGCCGGCCTGCGATTGCAGCGTTATATTGTTCAGGAGTGGGGAAGCATCTACGGGATCAAGGCGCTGAAAAACAACTACGTCGCGACCTTGATTGCGGTCATCGCCTGTCTGATCCTGGCATTTGGCGCGTCCAACGGCCAGTACCCCGGCGACGGCGGCAATCTGATCTGGCCGATTTTCGGTGCCTCGAACCAGATTCTCGCGAGTCTGACTTTGCTGGTGATATCCATTTTCCTGATGAAACTCGGACGCCCGGCCAGGTTCACCCTGATTCCCATGGTCTTTATAATGATCGTCGCATTCACAGCCAGCGGCTGGTACGTAGTCAACTATATCCAGTCAGACCGTTGGTTGCTGGTTGGTCTCAGCCTGGCAGTAATGGCTGCCAGTTTAGTAGTGATGCTGGAAGCCTGGTCAGTCATTGGCAAGCTTCGCAGGGGCGAAGGTACCGATGTCGGGTCTGACGACGAGGCGGTAAAGGCAGGGAGATAGAACAAAACATTCACACTTGGCGGGACTTGCCCGCTCAAGCGAAGCGAGGTGCGGAAGTCGGGAGTTTATTGCTCAACAACCGCACCTTTTTTGTTGTTACGCAATTGACTCGCAGCAGTATGCATACTCACGAATATAGCTTGCTGGAAATTCTCGGAGATGGGGTATTTCATTCCGGTGAAGATTTAGGCAGGTCGTTGAATGTATCCAGAACGGCAATATGGAAACAGATTCGCAAGCTTAAACAGCTTGGCCTGGAAATTGAGTCTGTTTCCGGCCGAGGCTATTGCCTTGCCCATGGCGTCACTCTGTTGAATCGTCAGGCAATTCGCGAGGGACTCTCTCCGCAATCCGATAGTGCGCTTTCTGAGATTGATCTTTATCTGAGCATCGATTCGACTAATAGCGAAGCCATGCGACGAATTCAAAAAGGTGCCAAAGGCAGGCAGCTGATTGTCGCTGAGCAGCAGTTGGCCGGCCGGGGACGTCGTGGCCGTGCATGGCTTAGTCCGATGGCGCGCAATGTGTATATGTCCCTGATTTGGCCGTTTGACAACGGTATTACGGCATTGGAAGGATTAAGTCTGGTAATCGCCCTGAGTCTGGTGCGGGCGTTGCAGGAGCTGGGCTTGCCCGGAATGGAACACCTGCGGGTCAAGTGGCCCAATGATGTCTGGTTGCAAAACAAAAAGCTCGCGGGTATTTTGCTGGAACTTCAAGGCGATGCCCAGGGTCCTCTGCAGGTAGTGATTGGCATTGGTCTCAACGTAAATATGCCGCTTCAGTTGCACCAGGAAATCCAGCAACCGGTTACTGATCTGAGTTCCAATGGTAATTTCAAAGTCGACCGAAACAGAATTGTCACACAGGTGGTTTCGCAACTGGACAAGGACCTGCGGCAATTCTCTGCAAGCGGGTTTGCCGCTTTTAAAGATACCTGGCACCAATACGACGTGTTCCATGGACAGACAGTGGAAGTGACGCGCGGCAATAACAGAATTGTCGGTAAGGTTACAGGTGTTGATGCCACCGGTGCGCTGGTATTGAGTACGCCGACAGGAATTGAATTGATTACCGGCGGAGAAGTATTTCCTAGCGTGCGCGTTTTGCCGAAGGAACGGCTGCAATGATCCTCGACCTGGATATTGGAAATACCAGGATCAAGTGGCGATTATCGGAAAAACCCACGGGGCATATTTTGCAAGCAGGAGTCTCGGCGGATCTGACCGGGCTGTCCTCAATATTCGTGAACGTTGCAAAGGTAGATCGTGTCAGGATTGCCTGCGTGCGGCGGGAAAAAATGTGTGAGGAGCTGACTCAATGGAGTCAGGAGCTGTTTTGCAAGGATCCGGAATTTGCCCGGGTAACAAGACAGTTTGCCGGACTCGAGGTTTATTATCAGGACCTGACGCACCTGGGGGTTGACCGTTGGCTCGCCATGTTGGCTGTTCGTCGTGTCTCCAGCGGATCGTTCGTGGTTGTGGATTGCGGGACGGCGCTGACTGTTGATCTTGTCAATGACAAGGGACAGCATCAGGGGGGGTATATTGTTCCCGGATTTGGACTTTGCATTACCGCCTTGCAGGAACATACTGCGATCCGACTTGGAGACATTCCACAGAACCTGGAAACATCGCCTGGGCATTCAACGGACCATGCCGTCTACAACGGCGTTGTAACAATGCTTTCAGCGTTTATCGTAAACGCGGCCGCCAGCCCTGCAACCAAAGTTGCTGTGGTTTATCTTACAGGCGGTGACCGAGAGTTGTTGAATCGCCATTTGACTGAAGCCGGATTGCAGTCTAGCGCGGTGGATGGTCTGGTACTTGATGGTCTGGCCGCAGCCTTGCCCTGATACTAATTTGTAAGCTGATGTCATGCGCAGCATTGCTCTCACAATATTGCTAATCAATCTGGCCTATCTGGCATGGATAGTTTGGGACCGGCAGCAATCCTCGTCACCGACGACAGTAATTGATCCGGGACCTGCCGGAACATCGCTGCTGTTGCTGTCGGAATCAAATATCGATGACCCGCAAGGACAGGCTGAAAACCCGGCGTCAGCCAGGCTCTGTACACGGGCAGGAGTGTTTCCCACTCTTGAAGATGCGAATCAGCTAATAGAAGAAGCAAGAAGGATGGGCCTGGACGCCCGTCTGTCCCTGGAAGGTCGCATGCAGCCCCCCCAATACCGGGTCTATCTGCCTCCATATGTCTCACGGGATAGCGCCGCCCAGAGCCTCAACACCCTGCAAACCAATCCGGCGGTTGTCGAGTTGTTGATTGAGAGTTACCTGATTACCAGGGGTGACCTGGAAAACGGAATTGCCTTCGGTGTTTTTGCCGATCTGGCCGATGCAGAGGCGGTTCGTGATCAACTTGATGCACTTGGATACCCGGTACAAATGGGCGAAGTACCCACCGCAGAAGGGCCTGTTTTTGTGCTCTTGAATGACCGGGAAACCGGGCCGGTTTCAGCGCAAATTTGGGCGCAATTAGTGCTTGACAGGCCCTATTTAAGCCACTCAGAAAATGTCTGTTAAACGATTGCACATGCTTTCCAATTCCCCTAAAATGCCGCCTCTGTATAAAAGAGCCAGGGATTTTGCCCCTTTGGGAGCTCTT
>JBBDXV010000008.1:0-1478 GCA_040902165.1 Pseudohongiellaceae bacterium | reverse complement strand
AGGATTTGGCTTCAGCGATCGAGGAAGTGCTTCGACATCATGTGGACAAAGTCATTGGCAGCCTGTCCGAGCTGAACCTGCACCCGGTACAGCAACTCAAGGCCATCGTTTATGGTGACTTGTACATGAACGATATCCTGAGTCCCTGGTATTATTTTTGTTTTATGGAGGCCAAAGGCTTGCCGCGTGAGCAGCAGGAACGAGCGATGCAGCTGGAATTGAAATTTGAGCAGATGCTGATTGACGTTTTTATGCGCGGCACAAAACTTGGTCTGTTTGACTGTCAGGAACCTGAATTACTGGCCAGCCATGTTACCGGAATGGTGCAACAATGGTATGTAAAGCGCTGGAAATTCAAACGCAAACAAACGGACATTGAAACTTATGCCGGGTTCGTATTTGATAACTTGATGCAAAATCTGGGGTATTTTGACGCGCAGGACCGCAAGAATATTTCGCGCAATCAGTCCCTCGCCTGACTAGGCATTTTCGGGATTTATCCCGCGTTTATCAGCATAGAATTTTCTGATTTCTTCCATGTCTGCAGCGAGATCCCCGGTCGGGAAGAAAAAATCTGCCAGCCCCGCTTCCTTGTTGCCGGCATCGACGTAACCCATCAGTATCGGAACCTTGGCCTGGCAGGCAATGTGATAGAAACCGGTTTTCCAGCGTTCCACCTTGCTTCGCGTCCCCTCCGGCGGCACCAGAACAATCAGATCGAGGTGTTGCTGGTACTGTGCCACGGTCTGTTGCACAACGTTATGGGCCCGACTCCTGTCGATTGGAATTCCACCTAGCCATTTCATTAAACTTCCAAAAGGGAAGGCGAACAGGGTGTGCTTCCCCATCCAATACACCTTGAGTCGTAGCCTTAGTACCACAGCCAGCATCAGCGGAAAGTCCCAGTTGCTGGTGTGAGGTGCTCCAATCAGCACGAACCGCCGGGTTCCCAATTGCCGGTCGACAGCCTTCCAGCCGGTCAACGCAAGCATTGCGATAGCCAGCACTCTAAGAATGGGTGTTATAACCGGGGTGGAGAAAACGGTGGTTCTCATTCTAAGCCTGATGGCTGTCATCGCCAAAGAGTCGTTTAAGTTCTGCAAGGGCGCGGTCAGCCTCTGACTGGGGAGTTGTTGCCTCTTCAGTTTCTTTCGGGTCTCTGGATTCGCCAAACAATTCGGCCAGGCGGGCGCGGGCAGCGTTTGCGGCAGTATCATCCTTCTTTTGAAAGGCTTTTGCCCGGGGGCGGAAAAAATCACAAAAATTTGCCTTTTCCTTATCCAGCACAAATTCGGCACGATGCTCACGGCATTCATCTGCGACGCCGGGGTCATACTCCCGGCACATACGACAGACATGCTGGTCCGCCTTGCATACGTTGCATTCCTCATACCGGGAAAACGGCATGATAATGTCCTTGAGGATATTTCCGCACTTCCAGCATTGCAATTTCATCAATACACCTGTTCTGTTTACCA
>JBBDXV010000007.1:0-1480 GCA_040902165.1 Pseudohongiellaceae bacterium | reverse complement strand
GAGTTTCAGTAGAGTTTCAGTAGGGTCGGAGGTGAGTTTCAGTAGGGTCGGAGGTGAGTGAAAATTCCACCACCTCCGACCCTACTGAAAAATCAGGCAGCTTTGGGGTTGTCCACGCATGCAATTTTGCGCTTGATCAGTGTTTCGATCATGCGTAGCTGCTTGCGCTCCTCCTGGCTCACCAGGGAAATCGCGTGACCGGTGGCGCCGGCGCGACCGGTTCGGCCGATACGGTGTACATAGTCTTCCGGAACATGGGGCATATCAAAGTTCACCACCAAAGGCAGTGCTTCGATATCAATCCCGCGGGCAGCGATGTCGGTCGCCACCAGCACCTGTACCTGATCGCGTTTGAAGTCACTGAGCGCTTTGGTACGCTGCGCCTGGCTCTTGTTGCCATGAATCGCAGTGGCAGAAATCTTGTCCTTCTCCAGTCGCTTGGCCAGATTGTTGGCGCCATGCTTGGTACGGGAAAACACCAGCACCTGTTCGCCGGATTCGCGGATCAGCTTGCTCAACAGATTAGCCTTGTGGGGTTTTTCCACCCAGTACATGCTCTGCTGTACGGTTTCCACCGCAGAATTGCGCGGGGCCACATCGACCTCGACAGGGTTGCGACACAGAGAGGCAGCCAACTGTCGAATCTCCGGTGAAAAAGTCGCGGAGAACATCAGGTTCTGACGATTCTTGGGCAACAGCGCCAGGATCTTGCGAATATCGCGGATAAAACCCATATCCAGCATGCGATCGGCTTCGTCCAGCACCAGGATTTCCAGATCACGAAAATCGACGGCGCGTTGCTGGTAAAGATCCAGCAGCCGACCCGGCGTTGCGACCAGAATATCTGCTCCGCGTTTCAGCGCCTTCAATTGGGGGCCAATGTTCACGCCACCGAATACAACGGCAGAGCGAAGCTCTTCGTATTTGCCGTAGGTATCGATACTTTCCTTGATCTGTGCGGCGAGCTCGCGCGTCGGCGTCAGAATCAAAGACAATGCTGTGCCGGAGGAGGCCAGCGGTTTCTTGCCTAACATTTGCAAAATGGGCAGCACGAAGCCGGCGGTTTTGCCGGTGCCGGTCTGGGCCGCAGCCATCACGTCCTTGCCGGCCAGAATGGCAGGAATGGCCTTGACCTGAATTGGGGTTGGAATGGTGTAGCCGGAATCGACGACTGCGCGTAACAGGGATTCGGATAAACCGAGTGAATCAAATTTCATTTACATCTCTCTTTGTGCGCTCATGGCGCGTAATTTAAGGTGTCCGCTCTGGACACAGCACAGCAAAAGGCTGTGCCAGTCACAACGGACTGTCAGTTTGTGGTTTCCCGTTTGATTGAACGAGTTGCACGAGTGTGCAATCAATAGAAATCTTTTTGAGGGTGGCCCGCAGGAAGCGCGGCAGCAACAGCAGAAAGGCTTATAGCTATGGATGGCACTCGCTGGCGGTCAAATACCCCATCAGCGGGCGGCACTCTAACACA
>JBBDXV010000006.1:0-1481 GCA_040902165.1 Pseudohongiellaceae bacterium | reverse complement strand
CGCGTCCCTGGCGGAATCCTTGCGGATGACCAGTCCGGCTTTCTCCAGCAGCTTGCAGTCTTCGGCTGTGGTGCCGATTGCTGCCAGCAGGTTGTCCCAGCCCGGGGGCGCAAAACCCAGCTGATATTCCCTGGCGATGGCACCGGAAAGGCCGCGGGATTGGAGATAGTCGACCGCCTGTTGCCGCGCTGGATGCTGGCGCAACTGAAACTGGTAAAACTTGCTGGTTCTTGCCAGCAGCTCAAGCAGTACCGTCTGTTCTGATTTCTGCTGTTTTTGTTTGCTGGATTCCGGTCTGCTCTCCCGCGGTACTTCCATGCCGTTTTCCGCCGCCAGTATTTCCACTGCCTGGGGAAAGTCGACATTGTCGTAGTTCATGATGAAGCCGAGGGCATTGCCACCGGCACCACAGCCAAAGCAGTAATAGAATTGCTTGTCCGGCTCGACGCTGAAGGAGGGGGATTTTTCCTGATGGAAGGGACATAGTGCCTGGTAGTTCTTGCCGGTCTTGCGTAGTTTGATGCGCTTGTCGACGACGTCGACGACATCGGCGCGCGCCAGCAGGTCATCGATAAAACTTTGCGGGATCATACCGGCCATGGGCGGGCCGCCTAGCCGAGAAGTGACTTGATCTGGCTTCCTACCACTGCCATGTCGGCCCGACCCAGGACCCTGGGTTTCACCAGCGCCATTACCTTGCCCATGTCCTTGACTGACTGGGCGCCGGTTTCGGCAATTGCCGTACGGATGATTTCTGCCAGCTCGACCTCACTGATCGCTTCCGGCAGGAATTCTTTCAGGATCGAAATTTCCATCGCTTCCTGGTCTACCAGGTCCTGGCGACCACCGGCGTCATACTGTTTGATGGATTCGTTGCGCTGTTTGACCATCTTGTCGAGAATGGAAATGATGCGGGCGTCATCCGGTTCAATACGCTCGTCCACTTCAATGCGTTTGATTTCAGACAGCGCCAGACGGATCGTGCCAAGACGGGCTTTGTCCTTGGCCCGCATCGCATCTTTCATCGCGTCGGTGATTCTGGTTTTTAATGGACTGTCAGCCATTGTGGGTCCCTTTTTTTGCAGAACTGGTGTGCAGAACGAGTGCGCAGAAATGGTCGGAACAAAAGCCTGGCTTGAGGTCCGGCCCGAAGACCCGGGCCGGAGGATACTGCACTGTATTCGGGAACTGCCTAATAAATTGGGGTCAGAGTAAAAATACAGTAGTTCATGATGTGGAGAACCTGCCGACAGAAGTAAACTACTGTATTTTTACTCTGACCCCAATTTATTAATACAGACGCGTGGTTTTGCGATTGTCCCGCGATACCTTTTTCAGGTGGCGCTTCACCGCGGCGGCGGCCTTGCGCTTGCGTACGGATGTGGGCTTTTCATAGAACTCCCGACGACGAACTTCGGCCAGGACTCCGGCCTTTTCGCAGGAGCGCTTGAAGCGGCGCAATGCGACGTCAAAGGGTTCGT
>JBBDXV010000005.1:0-1484 GCA_040902165.1 Pseudohongiellaceae bacterium | reverse complement strand
GGCTCAATTCAGTCATCATGAAAGGCTATAACGATGACGAAGTGCTGGATCTGGTCGAATTCGCGCTGCAACGCGGTCTGGATATCGCTTTTATCGAGGAAATGCCGCTGGGCCAGGCTTCCGACCACGAGCGGGAGGAGACTCTGTGCAGCAATGACTGGGTGAAACAGGTGATCAATGAGAAGTACCCGATGATTGACAGTACAGTCCGTACTGCCGGTCCTTCCAAGTATAGTCAGATAGAGGGTTACAAGAGTCGCATCGGGTTTATTTCGCCGGTAAGTCACAACTTTTGTGCCGACTGCAATCGGGTCCGGGTCACAGTGGAGGGGCGTTTGCTCCTCTGTCTCGGAAATGAACATTCGGTGGATTTGCGCGTTATCCTGCGCGCGCCTGGTTTTGCTATCGACAAACTCAAACAGGCCATCGTTGCTGCCATGGACCTGAAACCGGAACGTCACTATTTCTATGAAGCGGACCATGTACAGCCAGTCCGTCTGATGAACATGACCGGCGGCTGACCTCTATTAATTACCAAAATTAACTATGAGCCTTAAGTCACTGAATATATTTGTTATTACGGTGTCAGATACCCGTACTGAGGAAACTGACAAATCCGGTGCAGTACTGGTTGAAAAACTGGTTGCTGCCGGTCACCGGCTGGTCGGGAAAACCATCGTCAAGGATGATGTATACCAGCTGCGGGCTGCCGTCTCGGTGCATATTGCGGATCCTGGTGTGCAGGTGGTATTGCTCACTGGTGGAACCGGATTTACCTTGAGGGACAATACCCAGCGTGCGGTGGCGCCGTTACTGGAGATGCCTATCGACGGCTTCGGTGAATTGTTTCGCCGGGTTTCCTTTGATGAAATCGGTAGCTCGACGATTCAATCCAGGGCATTTGCCGGTCTCACCAATGGCACGCTGGTATTTTGTGTGCCGGGATCACCCGGGGCCTGCCGAACTGCCTGGGACAAGATCATCGCCGAGCAACTGGACCTTGCGCATAAACCCTGTAATTTCGTCGACAAGCTAAAACCTCTGGTGATCAAGGATTGACATATTCGCGACCTAATACCATGCCTGACAAGCCAGTCATAGACTCACCGCTACTGAACCAGACTGTAGCATTGCCGGAAAGTCGACAGCTGGATGTGCTGGCGGATCTGTTTGAACGACGTGGTGCTCAGGTGTTGCGTGTACCACTGGTTGCGATACTTGACAGCCCCAATCGTGTTGCCGTTGAAGCCTGGTTGTCCGACTTCATTCTCGATACCCCGGATTTCCTTGTTATTCTCACCGGTGAAGGCCTGCGCAGATTGTGTGGATTTGCCGAGCGTTCCATCGGTCTCGCCGGATTTGTGTCGGCGCTGGAAAAGACAGTGAAAATTTGTCGCGGCCCCAAGCCGGGACGCGCCTTGAAGGAAATCGGTCTGCAACCGGACCTGCTGGGAAAGGCGCCGACTACGGCAGGCATTATCGCC
>JBBDXV010000004.1:0-1496 GCA_040902165.1 Pseudohongiellaceae bacterium | reverse complement strand
GTTTTGGGCAAGACCCTTCGCGGATTCGGAAGTGCCGGCAAAATGATTGATGATCATGTCAGCGGTCACTGGCGCCGCATTGAACATGTGCCCTGAAGTGGCATCGTAAAGTGCTGATGCAAATGCGGCAGCCACCGAACCCTGGGCAGGTTCACCCACACCGCGGGCGCCTACCGGGTTTTCCGGATCCGGCAGGTCTACCCAGCCGACCTTGGTCTCCGATGCCACGTCCATAATGGTTGGTATCTTGCTCTGCCAATAGCCGGTACTGGCCGGAAGTCCGTTTTGTGGATCATATAAATTACGTTCGTACCCGGACAGGCCGACCCCCCAGGTTGCACCGCCCCACAACTGATTAGCGAGGCCCTGCGGATGTACTACCGTACCGCAATCAGCGACGCTGACGCAGTCCTTGATTTCGATCTTGCCGGTTTCCGTATCCAGTTCAATTTCGATCAGGGAAACCGTCAGTCCCGGAGGTGTTCCGTTATGACGCGGGTCGTTGAAAACCCCGATCAGGCCGGTGCCGGCAAGGCGATCCACAGACAGTTTGGAAAACGCATTCATGCCTTCCGGATACTCATAGCCAGCAAACTTGCCAGCGAGTTCGATGCCGCGTTGTGCTACCTGGGCATAGGTCATGCCGACTGAAGAATCTGAAATTCTATGGACCCGCGTGCCATCGACATCGTAATCGGCCACGTCCCCACCCAGATCCATTACCGCGATCTCTTTCATCTTGGCGAGCAGATCCTGCGCCGCGCCAAAATTGGTTCGCGTATTGGTAAATATGGAGTTGCTGCCGTCCTGCGGTGAGGTCATCGGCACGTGACGGTCAGTGCGTCCGCTCTCGATATCACAATTCTCCCAGGCCATTTTCAGCACTTCGGCTGCAGCACGGGAGGTGGAGGCGTAAGAATAGGTGCCCAGATTGCCCACACCGTTATGAATATGCAGTCGACCATCGGCGGTAAGACGGACGATGCCATCCATACCGCTGCGGCCAGCATCGTGATAACCCTGGCCTATGCCGATACCGGTTACCTTGCTGCCGTTGCGTTGCTGCCGACGACCTATTTTGTTGCTGTAATCAAACATCTCGGCGGCAATATTAATGGCCTCCGGCATATAGGCGCTGGTTACCAGGTTGCGTTGCGGACCGTGAGCATCACCGGTTCGCACAGCGTTGATCATGCGAATTTCCAGCCGATCAATACCGAGTGCATCTGCTGCCTTGTCCATGATCGGCGCCATAATCGGTGCGATCTGGTTCTGGCCTGGGCCGCGCTGGGCACCCCGGTGTCCGGTATTGGTGCCAACCCCGGCGCCACGAAAACGAACTGCTTCGGTCTGATAAAGCATAGAGATGGCATCTGCCGCTGAGGGTGCATCACCGCCGCCGCCCTTGCCGCCGTTGTCCGAAACAATATAAATGTCTGCGGCCGCCATCGTGCCGTCCGGTTTGAAACCAACCTTGATCCAGCCCTGGAATCCAA
>JBBDXV010000003.1:0-1497 GCA_040902165.1 Pseudohongiellaceae bacterium | reverse complement strand
CGGCCATTACATCCTGACTGGAGCAGTCAGCCAGCTTGCCGGGCAATGCCGGACCGGCCGTGACTTTTTTGCGCACAACCATCTTGCCTGCTTTCATCCGGCTCTGGGCATTACGGATGCACAGCTCGGCAATAGCTTCGCCCTCGGCAGTATGCTGATTAAGCCAGATGCTGAAAGCATCTTTCACCACGCCGGCGACAAACACAGCACATTGACGTGAATTCAGCCGTTCCTTGGTTTGCCCGGAAAATTGCGGATCCACCAGCTTGGAGGAAAGCACATGGCAGCATTTGTCCCAGACATCTTCCGAAGATAGTTTCAAGCCACGCGGCAGCAGATTTCGGAACTCACAGAACTCCCGCAGCGCATCCAGCAGGCCGGTACGCAAGCCGCTGACATGTGTTCCACCTAGCGGTGTCGGGATGAGATTGACATAACTTTCGGCAACGACTTCACCTCCTTCCGGCAACCATTGCACTGCCCAGTCCACCGCTTCCTGATTGCCCTGCACGGAACCGGTAAACGGTTCAGCCGGCAGAGTTTCCCACTCGCTGGTAGCCTGGGTGAGGTAATCCGTCAGTCCGCTCTCGTAATACCAGTCTTCGCTTTGCTCCTTTTCACCACCGACAGTTTTGTCAATGAAGCTGACGTGCAGACCTGGACACAGTACCGCCTTGGCTCTGAGAACATGTTTTAATTTCGAAATGGAGATTTTGGGTGAATCGAAATATTTTTCATCCGGCACAAAGCTGACGGTAGTCCCGGTATTGCGCTTGCCGCAGGTATCGATGGGTTTGAGTTCCGAGGCTTTTTCCCCGTTCCTGAATTTCATCAGGTAAACAGTGCCGTCACGGCGCACGGTGACTTCCAGGGTTTTGCTCAGCGCGTTGACCACCGACACGCCCACACCGTGAAGACCACCGGAGTACTCGTAGTTCTTATTTGAGAATTTTCCGCCGGCATGGAGGCGAGTCAGAATCAGTTCGACGCCGCTGACCTTTTCGCCCTTGTGTTTGTCCACCGGCATGCCGCGACCATCATCTGTGACTTCGACACTGCCGTCCTTGAACAAGGTAACGGCTATATTGCGGGCAAAACCGGCGAGGGCTTCGTCCACACTATTGTCCACCACTTCCTGCACCAGGTGATTGGGGCGACTGGTGTCGGTATACATACCCGGCCGCCGGCGCACTGGATCGAGCCCGGTAAGGACTTCAATCGCGTCGGCATTGTAGCTGCTGTTCATTGATGAATCTGTCCCTGCAAAAACAGCGGTAAAAAACCGCTGTTGAATAGTATTTTATCGCACCGGAGGGTTAATTCTGAAGCGAGAAGAAGAGGTTGTCTGCGGTACCGAGTTTTTCGCAGAAGGCAATGGTCTGCCGGGCTTTGCTGGACTGGGGCGAACTGAAAAAGCCGTGTAGATAGAGAACTTTCAATAGCCGGTACTGGAGAAGTCAGCCTTCAATATCTGACCGTCAAGCCGGAATACCTGTG
>JBBDXV010000002.1:0-1503 GCA_040902165.1 Pseudohongiellaceae bacterium | reverse complement strand
TCAGATGTTCATCGAGCAAGTCTGTAATCAACTGGCAAATCATCAGGTCCCTTATGCGGTCGTTGGTGGACATGCTGTGGCATTACATGGTGCGGTTCGCGGGACAGTTGACCTGGATTTGGTAATTCGTTGGTCTGAGATCAATTTGGAAAATACAGAAAAGGCTCTCAAAGAACTCGGACTGGTTTCAAGATTGCCGCTTTCAGCCAATGAAGTATTCAAATATCGCGACCAGTACGTCAAGGAACGAAATCTGATTGCGTGGAATTTCTATAATCCAGGACGTCTGGACGAGCAGGTGGATTTGACTATCAACTACGATCTTGGTGATGAAGAATCGGTTCGCAAGCAAACCGCGTCTGGCACTATTGAAATTATTCCACTTGTGTCATTGATAAAAATGAAACGTGCAAGTGGCCGGCCACAGGATCTGATAGACATCAAGGCGCTGGAGAATCTTAAAGCATGAAAGCCCTGCAATATTTCAGTGACGAAGCGCTGGAACGCGGACGCAAGATGAGTACCGAGGAAGTGCTCCGCTTTCTGGAGGAATTCAGGCTGAGGTATGCCGCACAATATTTTGCGGAGATTGAAAGCCGCAATCCTGGATCAACGCAGCCGCTTTCTGAAACGCAGACCGAACAGCAGTAACAGCGCTGCAAGCGCGATGAAATAAATCGGGAATGCCAGCAGCGCATCGACAAACACCGTTTCCCGTAGCAAAACAGGATCGTCAATTTCTGTATAGCCGGTTTTCAATGTGGCAATGAGTCCGGTGTAGAACAGACTCGCAGTTCCCAGTCCGAGATTCAACGCCAGCCCGCGAAAGCTCAGCACGGTTGCGCGGTGTGCTGAATCCACCTCCCGGTTGATGTAATAACTGGACTGAAAGCTGACAATGCTCATCATTGAGAACACTGGAATGGCGAACAGCACGCCATAGACCGGCAGCATCAGATTCAAACCAGCCAGACCCAATAACAACAATCCGGCCAGCAGGAAAAAATTGGTCTGCGGCGTATGCATGGTAACGAGATACCGCGATAGTCGCGCACTGGCAGCACCGAGCAGAGACATGCCAGCACCGATGAGACCGAACCAGGCCGGGGGAATATCGATCAGGCGATAATACTCACCAGCCAGGATCACAAACTGGCGAGCGGTACTGTCCAACACCAGGGCAGCGAGTATCACCAGCAAAATGAACTGATGTCCAAGGGTCCAGCGTCCGGCCGCGATGATCTGGCGAAACGGTGCAGACAGTTGCTGACGCAGATTCGGAGTCGTTGTAGTGGTTGAAGACTCGGTTACCCTCGACGGTTCGTAATCCGTCATGCCCAGCACAGTGAACAAGGCTATGCAGGCGGTAATCAGGGTTAGCACGACCGGCAGACGGATCGCCAGCTGTGGCGCGATCGACCAGCCCTCATGCATCAGCCCGAGCAGGCGATTGATCATCTCGCCGTCATAGACCAGCGCCCCGGTAATCATCGTGATGAAGAA
>JBBDXV010000001.1:2729-10090 GCA_040902165.1 Pseudohongiellaceae bacterium | reverse complement strand
GAGTATAGGAAGGATTAAAAGTATCTCCGAAACGATGGGTTGTCGAATTTCGTAAGCCGGTGAACCAGAAGTGAGCCCGAGTTCACCAGCGATCCTGGAAATTCCACAATTCTTCTCGGTGAGAAAGCGCGAACGGGCCATCATCCCTCTTTGAAATCCACTCCAGCCACTGCTGGGCCGAGTCATTCCCGGCCGCCACGCCCAGCCCCCAATTGCAGATTGAGGGCGTTCGGCTGCGCAGAAAGCTGACGCTTTCAACTGCACTTGCCTCACCCCTGACAGACTTTCAATCACTCCTGTTGAATTATTAATTGTCGAACAACTGGATCTGTGGCGGGACTCTGCCAGGCGGGAGTTCAGCCTGTTGGTCTGCTCTTTCCTTCGATTTGAGGTGCTCAAGTATCTGCTGGATCACCACCGGATCCTCTTTGCAAGCGATTATCCGCGCCGGGCCCCGGCACTTTTCACAGGTTCCGATGTCGATACCCAGCACCTTGGCCATCAGTTCCGGGTAGGCAGAAAACGGCAAGCGCAGCGGGAACGGGACCGTCAACACCCATTGGCGGAGGTGTCAGCTTCCCCTAACCTGAGACATACATAATTAGAGTTTTCTGGGATTATTCGCACTCAGGAGACGATGATGAAAAAGACCCGATTTAGAGAAACTCAGATAGTGTCGGTATTGAAAGAAGCCGATAAAGGCATGAAGGTTGAAGAGGTGTCGTAAGCACGGTATTAGTAATGCAACCTACTACAACTGGAAAAGCAAATACGGTGGAATGGAAGCTTCGGATATCAAACGGGTTAAAGAGCTTCAGGAAGAAAATGACCGCCTGAAGAAAATGTACGCTGAGCTAAGTCTTGAAGATCGCGCTTTCAATGAGCTATTTGAAAAAACGGTTTGGTGCAGCATTTCTCGAGCTCGTGCACATGACAATGAAGAAACAAGAAAACATTCACAGGCATGTTGAGATAGCCAGAAAGCAATGTATCGATGGTAATCTGCTGTCGGCCCAAATCCAACACGTATCTGATGAAGTTGGGACTGGCATCTTTCTAAGAGTAAGCAATACGCCTCAATTGTATTCGCCACTTTCATCGAGATTCGCTTGCCAGTCGGAAATTGCACAACTGCGTCATGGGATTTTTTGGCAATGTCCAGTGCTACAGTAACTTGCTTCTTGTTGCAATTAGGTTGGTCAGTCATATCCAGAATCCTCCTAGTTTGGTGCTAGCTATGAAAACTAGAATTGGCTCACATTTAACGAAGTTTAGACGGTACTATGGACCCGAACTAATTTCCAGTCAGTTCATGGAATGGTGCGAACAGCACGCTATTGAACTGGCTTATATAGAAAAAGGGAAGCCACAGCAGAATGGCATTGCAGAGCGGTCTAACGGATCGTTCCGCAGAGAATTTCTCAATGCGTATTTGTTTGACAACCTGACTCAGGTTCGTGACATGGCCTGGTTGTGGATGATGGATTAAAACGATGAACGTATGCATGACAGTTTGGATAAATTACCACCGGCTATCTATCGCGGAAAACTTGAAAACTCCAATTTAGATCTGTCTCACTAATGGGGAAGTTGACACATTCCCTGCCGTATCTGACGTTGACGTTAACGTCAATCAGTACTAGAGTTGACCCTACCCCCTGCAATTACCTCAGGAGCCAGCCTTCTTGAACAACATCGAAAAACCGCCTGCAGCGTATTCCATCTCCGAACTCGCCAATGAATTCGATATCACCACCCGAGCGATTCGCTTCTATGATGAGCAGGGCCTGCTCAGCTCTGACCGGCGCAGCGGGGTGCGCATCTACAGCCCTGCCGAGCGGATAAAACTCAAGTTGATCCTGCGCGGCAAACGTCTTGGTTTCTCTCTTGGGGAGAGTCGCGAAATCATCAATATGTACGACCCGAGCAGTGAGAACAGCAAGCAGCTGCAGTTTCTGCTGGACCGGATTCGGGAGAAACGCCAGCAGCTTGAGCGCAAACGGCGCGAGGTCAACAGTATGCTCAAGGATCTGAATACTGCCGAATTGAACTGTATTACCGCGCTCTCTGAACTCGCTGTGCCAACGCGGCAAAAAAACAGGAAATAGAAAACAGAAAGTAGAAACCAGAAAACAGCGCAGGTAACTTTATGAACGCCCCCTACCCTACCCTGAATTTCAATCTTGGCGCAGAGATCGACATGCTGCGCGACAGTCTGTTTCGTTTCCTGCAATCCGAACTCGTTCCGCGCGCGGCGGCTATCGACAGGGAAAACGAATTTCCGGCAGACATGTGGCGGAAATTTGGTGACCTGGGTTTGCTGGGGGTGACGATTGACGAAAGTTATGGCGGTTCCAATATGGGCTATCTGGCACACGTGGTTGCGATGGAAGAGATTTCCCGCGCATCAGCCTCGGTGGGTCTGTCCTATGGCGCCCACTCCAACCTTTGCCTGAACCAGATTGCCCGGAACGGCAACGAGGCGCAGAAGCAAAAATATCTGCCCGGACTGTGCAGC
The DNA here is from genome assembly GCA_040902165.1 of Pseudohongiellaceae bacterium. GTDB lineage: Bacteria > Pseudomonadota > Gammaproteobacteria > Pseudomonadales > Pseudohongiellaceae > NORP240. The sequence continues at coordinate 7,572 of JBBDXV010000001.1, read as the reverse complement.
GGCGAACATGTCGGAGCGCTGGCCATGTCCGAGCCCAATGCCGGTTCGGATGTCATGAGCATGGGTCTGCGGGCGGAGCGCAGGGGTGATTATTATGTGCTCAATGGCAGCAAGAGCTGGATTACCAATGGACCCGATGCCCACACCTGTGTCGTCTATGCCAAAACCGATCCAGCCTCGAGTTCACGAGCGATAACTGCGTTTATTATCGAGAGCGGCTTCCCTGGTTTCAGTCGCGCCCGAAAACTGGACAAGCTGGGCATGCGCGGATCCAATACCTGTGAGCTGATTTTTCAGGACTGCCAGGTTCCCATCGACAATGTGCTAGGCGAATTGGATCGCGGCGCCAAAGTGCTGATGTCCGGTCTTGACTATGAGCGCACTATCCTGGCCGCCGGTCCGGTCGGGATCATGCAGGCCTGCCTGGATCTGGTGCTGCCTTATGTCCATGAACGCAAACAATTCAACCAGCCGATCGGTGAATTTCAGCTGATGCAGGGAAAATTGGCGGACATGTATGCATGCCTGAACGCGTCGCGCGCGTATCTGTATGCAGTGGCGGCAGCCTGTGACAGGAATGAGACGAGTCGCAAGGATGCCGCTGCGCTGATTCTGTTTACCTCGGAGCACGCCACACAAATGGCCTTGCAGGCAATCCAGGCGCTGGGCGGTAACGGCTATACCAATGAGTATGCCGCCGGGCGCCTGCTACGCGATGCGAAGCTGTACGAAATCGGCGCCGGCACGTCGGAGATTCGCCGCGTGCTGGTGGGTCGCGAACTATTTCGCGAGTCGGCCTGACGCAAGGAGTTCACGACATGGCTATCTGGCAATCGAAGATCAACAAGGACAGCGCTGGCTTCAGGGATAACTACGCACAGATGCAGGCACAGATTGACGATCTGCGTGAAAAGCTGGCGACGATCACTACGGGTGGACCGGAAAAGTCCCGCGAAAAACATACAGCACGGGGCAAGCTATTACCGCGAGAACGCATTCAAACCCTGATTGATGCGGGTTCACAGTTTCTGGAACTGTCGCAACTGGCGGCGTTCAATGTCTACGGGGAAGATGTGCCGGCCGCCGGGATCATCACCGGTGTCGGTCGGGTGAACGGCCAGGACTGCGTGATCGTGGTCAACGATGCCACCGTCAAGGGCGGCACCTACTATCCACTTACGGTGAAGAAACATCTGCGCGCTCAGGAAATTGCCGCCGCGAATCATCTGCCCTGCATTTACCTCGTTGACTCCGGTGGTGCGAATTTGCCGCGCCAGGACCAGGTATTTCCTGACAGGGATCATTTCGGTCGCATCTTTTTTAATCAGGCGAATATGTCAGCCGCCGGTATCGCACAGATTGCAGTTGTGATGGGTTCCTGTACGGCCGGTGGCGCCTATGTGCCGGCGATGGCTGACGAATGTGTGATGGTGCGCAACCAGGCGACGGTATTTCTGGCCGGGCCGCCATTGGTCAAGGCGGCAACCGGTGAAGTCGTCGATGCAGAAGAGCTGGGTGGCGCCGATATGCATTGCCGTCGTTCCGGGGTGTCGGATTATCTGGCCGAGGACGACCGGCACGCATTGCAACTGGCGCGTGATATTGTCGGACATCTGAATCGACCTGCGTCGGCAGCGGGTCAACAGACCCTGCAGCGCCGGGAAATTGCAGCGCCACTTTATGATGTCAATGAATTGCCGGGCATCGTCCCGTGCAATACCAGCCAGAGTTATGATGCGCGCGAGGTCATTGCGCGGATCGTCGACGGTTCCGGGTTCGATGAGTTCAAGGCCTTGTACGGCAAGACGGTGGTGTGCGGCTTCGCGCATATCAACGGTTATCCGCTGGGCATCGTCGCCAACAATGGCATTCTATTCAGTGAGTCAGCCACCAAGGCAGCACATTTTATCGAGCTCTGTGCGCAGCGCAGGATTCCGCTGCTGTTCCTGCAGAACATCGTTGGCTTCATGGTCGGCAAAGTCTTTGAGGAAGGCGGAATCGCCAAACACGGTGCCAAGATGGTGATGGCAGTTGCCTGTGCCAAAGTACCGAAGTTTACCGTGATCATCGGCGGGTCTTTCGGTGCCGGCAACTACGGCATGTGCGGACGCGCCTATGACCCACGCTTTATGTTCATGTGGCCGAACGCGCGCATATCAGTGATGGGAGGCGAACAGGCGGCCAGTGTCCTGGCGACGATCAAGCGCGACCAGATGGAGGCTGCAAACCGGCAATGGACCGGAGAGCAGGAGCAGGAATACAAACAGCCGATCCTGGACACCTATCAAACCCAGGGACATCCCTATTACGCCTCTGCCCGTCTGTGGGATGACGGCGTGATTGAACCGGTCCAGACCCGGACTGTCATCGCCCGCTGTCTGGAAATCAGCCTCAACGCCCCGATAGAAGACACCAAATTCGGTGTCTTCAGAATGTGAGAGGCGGCGCGCTTTATCTGCCTATTTCCAGCTCTTTTTCCCGTGTTCTTAAGCTACCGCTACACAGACTGGCGCTTGCAGAAAGCGAGCACGTGCCAGTTCATCCGCAATGACATTGGTAGCGCGTTGCTGCTGCCTTGATTGCTCAAATATCTGCGCGAGATTTTGCGTAATGATCTGCAGATGGGCTGTGATGTGCGCCTGATCGCGTACTCCTTGCTGCTGATAATGGATATCGATGATGCCACCGGCATTGATGACATAATCCGGCGCGTAAAGAATGTCCCTCTGCAATAGACGGGTCCCCAGTTGTTCAGACTCCAGCTGGTTATTGGCCGCACCTGCTATGATCTGTGCCTGAATCGCATCAACGGTTTGGGTGTTTATAGTCGCACCCATCGCGCACGGGGCGAGCACGTCAACCTCCAGCGCCAGAATATCTCCCGCATGACAGCATGCCACACCGAGTCTGGCTGATACCGCGCGCGCCTTGTCGGCATTGGCATCCGCCACGGTTACCCTGGCTCCAGCATCTGCCAGCATGCGCGCCAGATGGAAACCCACATTGCCCACACCCTGAATCGCAACGCGGACATCACGCAGCCCGGTGCCGTAACGAAACCGCACCGCCTCGGCGATACCATTAAAGACGCCACGGGCTGTAACCGGAGAAGGGTCACCACCAAATTCTTCGTTGCTGCGGTAGCCGGACACATAAGACGTTCGCTCGCCCATCAACGCGATATCCTGCACCGTCGTACCGGAATCTTCGGCGGCCACATAACGACCTTGCAGTGACTCTATGAAATCGCCCATTGCATGCAGCATTTGCCTGCTCTTGTCGGTTGCCGGATTCGCCAGAATTACCGATTTGCCACCACCCAGCGGCAATCCTGCCATTGCCGACTTGAAGGTCATGCTGCGGGACAGACGCAACACATCGCTGAGCGCGCCGTCCAGGGAGTCATAGGGATAAATTCTGCAACCACCGGTAGCCGGTCCCAGCCTGGAGTTGTGAACCGCGATGATTGCATGCAGGTCGTCGTTTTTGCAGACGAGCACCTGCTCATGCTGGTCGAAATCCGGGTGCGCCGCGATGTGTCGTTCTACTGCCTGGGTAAGCACTGTTATTGCTCCTTAAAATAAATGATTGTGAAAAATTCAGGGATTGAGTCTCAGGCCGCGCGCTCGATGTCAGACAGAGGCAACAACTCGCCACGGAATTGCCGCAACAGATTAGCCTGGCGGACCCGGACCTGCGCCAGGTTGGCAGACTTGATATGTCCAAATCCGCGGATCTGCAACGGCAGTGCTGCCAGCTCCACCGCAGACTGGTAATTGCGCTCATTAACTTCTGCGCCGATCTCATTCAGCAGGGATTCAAATTCAAACAAGGTATTACGCTCTTCCCGGCGCTCCGGCAGATAACTGAACGGATCGAAAACAGTACCTCTCAGGAAACGCAGTTTCGCGAGTGCTTGAAACAGCCACATCGTGGCACCAGGAAATCGACGTTTCTTTATACGACCGGATTTGTCCTTGCCAGAGATTAGCGGAGGAGCAAGGTGAAACTGCAATTTCACATTTCCTTCGAAGCGCTCCCGCAGATATCGCTTGAAGTTGCCATCGCTGAATAGCCGCGCGACTTCGTATTCATCCTTATAGGCCATCAGCTTGTACAGAGACTTCGCCGCTGTCCTGGTCAATTCAAATTCGGCATCAAACTGTTTGTTGGATTCAATGTCGCGAAGCTGTTGGATGCGCTGGCGGAATCGCTGTGCATAGTCGTCAGACTGGTAGGCGATCAATCGCCGCGCGCGGTCCTCGATGATGTCATCCAGCGCAGTAAGCGGCGTGAATGCCGGTTCAACCCCGGCTGCTGCCTCGACTGCCTTCAGATGCGAGGCTGCATGGCGACCCCATTCATAGGCCTCAAGGTTAAAAGACACGGCCACGGCGTTAAGCTTGATGGCGCCGCGCACGGCAGCGACGGAAACCGGAATCAGGCCACGTTGCTGGGCGAAACCCAACAGGAACATATTACTGGCGATGCTGTCACCGAGCAGACGGGTGGCGAGATCGTTGGCGGCAACGAATGTCGCCTGTTGCGGTTTAACTTCTGTCTCCAGTAACCGGCGCATCGCGGCCGTTGGCACGATGTTGTCCGGATTGCTTACCAGGTCGCCGCTCACAGCGACGAAATCATTCACCACGGCATGGGAGCGCGCCCTGTTCAATTTGGCGATGGTCTCATCGCCAGCAGCGACTTGCAGGTCACATCCCAGCAGCAGATCGGCATCGCCGGCCGGGATTCGCACCGCATTGATTTCCTCTTGCGTATTGGCGATGCGGACATGACTGACCACGGCACCAAATTTTTGCGCCAGGCCAGTTTGATTCATGGT
>JBBDXV010000001.1:0-2629 GCA_040902165.1 Pseudohongiellaceae bacterium | reverse complement strand
CTCTGGTCAATCTGGCGTTTGCGGCCGAGTTCGGTTTCCTTCGGGATTACCGACAGACAATTGGATTCGCGGCTGCAATCACCGCAGCCTTCGCACACTGCCGGATTGATCAGCACCCGGGTTTGCGGGTCAGGTTCCAGACCGCGCCTGCGTCGACGTCTTTTCTCGGCGGCACAGGTCTGGTCATAGATGAGTACGGTGGTGCCCCTGGTGTCGCGCAATTCTTCTTCAATGCCGATGAGGTCGTCGCGATGATCCACAGTCAGGCCTTCGAATTTTGGCAACGAGGTATATTTGTCCGGATCATCGGACACGAGGGCGATACGCTTGACGCCTTCGCCCTGCAGTTGCTGGATCAGCTGGGCTATGCTCAGGGAACCATCCAGCGACTGACCACCGGTCATCGCCACCGCATCGTTATATAAAAGTTTGTAGGTAATGTTGACAGCGGCAGCGATAGCTTGTCGTATCGCCAGCGACCCGGAATGGAAATACGTTCCATCGCCCAGGTTCTGGAACACATGGGGCGTGTCGGTAAATGCAGCCTGGCCGATCCAGGTGGCGCCCTCTCCGCCCATTTGCGTGAACGTTTGTGCCTGTCGATCACCACTCTCCCAAATGCCCATGTAATGGCAACCGATCCCGGCCAGCGCCCTGCTGCCCGCCGGCACACGGGTAGAACGGCTATGGGGGCAACCTGAACAATAGTGCGGAATGCGTATCGGCATATTGCCAAGCGCGGACAGCACCTGTTCCTTGTTGTCGTAGAACGCAAGTCGTTGTTCGATGGTTTCGTCCTGGTAAAAACGGGCGATACGTGCCGCGATAACCCGTGCGACCATTGCCGGCGTCAGTTCTGAAAGGTTAGTCAGCAGGTCATTGCCAGCTTCATCAAACTCACCAATTACCCGTGGTCGGCGTTCTACCGGCCAGTTGTAGAGTTGACCGGTAAGCTGGTCTTCGATGATGGAGCGCTTTTCCTCAACCACCAGAATTTCTTCGAGGCCCTCGGCGAAGCCATGGGTGGATACCGGTTCCAGTGGCCAGCTCATGCCCACCTTGAAGACTCGCAACCCGATCCGGCCTGCCTTGTTGGCATCGATGCCCAGATCTTCCAGTGCCTGCATCACATCCAGGTAGGCCTTGCCGGTGGTGATGATGCCGAGTCGCGCGCGGTCGCTGTCGATGATGATTCTGTTGAGGCCGTTGATACGGGCAAACTCCCGCGCCGCATAGATCTTGTACTTGTTGAGTCGCCGCTCCTGGTCCAGCGCAGTGTCAGGCCAACGTGCGTGTACTCCATCCGGCGGCAGTTCGAAGCTGTCAGGTATAACAATATTTACACGGTTAGGGTCGATCTCGGCGGAAATAGCCGAATCCATGTTCTCGGTGATGGCTTTCAAGGCAACCCAGGCACCGCAGTAACGCGAAAGCTCCCAGCCATAGATTCCGAGATCCAGCACTTCCTGCACGTTGGCCGGATTCAATACCGGAATTGAAGCCCCGATAAACATGTGTTCTGACTGATGCGGCAGGGTGGATGATTTCGCCGCATGATCGTCACCGGCAACCGCCAGCACGCCGCCGTACTTCGAGGTGCCAAAGGCATTGGCGTGGCGAATTGCATCCATGCTGCGATCAACCCCGGGACCCTTGCCATACCACATGCCAAACACACCATCGTATTTCGCGCCAGCAAACAGGTTGACCTGCTGGCTGCCCCAAACTGCAGTCGCTGCCAACTCTTCATTGAGGCCGGGCTGAAATTTGATGTGGTGTTTATCCAGATATTTTTGCGCCTGCCACAGGACCTGATCGAATCCAGCGAGCGGCGAGCCGCGATAGCCGGAGATAAATCCCGCTGTATGCAGTCCCCGCTCGCTATCGCGCTGATGCTGCAGGATAGGCAGACGCACCAGTGCCTCAATACCAGTCATATAGGCGCGCACGGCATCCAGGGCGTATTTGTCGTCGAGCGAAACGGAATCAAGCTGAGGTTTAAACGCAGGCATGTTTTGGTCCGTTTAAGGGGTAGTTTTTATGAGGGTCCTGTCACGCACATTCGCGATTTAATCGATACCGCTGTCTCTTTCGCGGACAAAACTGCTCCAGAACGTCAGAAACAACGCGGCTAGCATAGGTCCTATAACAAAGCCATTGATGCCCATGAGCGCCAGACCACCCAGGGTCGAGAACAACACCATGTAATCTGGCAGCTTGGTGTCACGTCCCACCAGCATCGGGCGCAGGAGGTTGTCGGCCAGACCAATAATGAGGGCCCCGTAAGCAAGGAGTATGGATGCGGCAATCCAGGCACCGGTGGAATACAGATAAATTGCAACCGGCACCCAGACGATCGCAGCGCCCACTGCCGGAATCAGCGACAGGAAAGCCATCACAACGGCCCAGAGTATCGGTGCCGGCAAACCCAGAATCGAGAATATCAATCCACCCAATGCGCCTTGTATCGCAGCTACCACGATATTGCCTTTGATCGTGGCTCGCGTCACCTCGACGAATTTGTCGAGCAGCAGCTGTTTGCGCTCAGAGTCAAGCGGCAGCGCTTCGCGCATCCAGCCGATTATTTTCTCGCCATCACGCAGCAGGAAAAAAGTCAGATAGAGCATCA